>JAVKSW010000602.1:0-2087 GCA_039583505.1 Bryobacteraceae bacterium
TGCTGCCGGAAGTAGTAGTTCGTGAGCGTCCACTTGGGCAGAAACATGTGATCGACCTGGGCCGCACGCAGGTAGTATCGTTCGGCCGACGCTACGTCGTGCTGCTCGATCTCCGCGGTCAGGCCGAGTTGGATCCAGGACTGCACGTCGAAAGGATTCAGCTCCACTGCGCGATGCAGCAGGGAAACTTTGTTATCCGGTTCCCAGCCGGCAAGCCGTGCAATATAGGCGCCGTTAAACGGGACGAGCCGGACCGCCGCCGCTACAGAGGCCGCCGTATCTTCGTGAAATAACCAGGAAGCACGCGCAAACAGGGCCGAATAGTACGCGCCCACCAGTGCTGCCGCCACCAGCACACAGCGGAACACCGTGAGCGCAACCGGCTTCACCGCTTAACTTTCGCCTCCCGAGAAACTGTTGGCCCTGAGCAGAACCACCGCCTGCGCTTCGCACGAGCGGCCTTCCCCCACGGGTCCCACCTTTTCCGCTGTCTTAAATTTCACGCTCACGCACTCGAGCGGCAGACTGAGCGCCCGCGCCAGGCTCTCGCGGATTGCCAGGCGAAAATCCTTCAGTTTTGGGCGTTCCAGGATGATCGTCGAATCGACATTCATCAGGCGATATCCATGAGCGACCGCCATCTCGAGTGCACGTTCGAGAAATCCCAGGCTATCGGCCCCTTTCCACTCCTGGGCCGTATCCGGAAAGTGCATGCCGATATCTCCCAATGCCAGCGCGCCCAGGATCGCGTCCGTTACGGCGTGAAAGAGCACGTCGGCATCGGAGTGGCCGGCCAGTCCAAACTCAGATGGGATCTCAACGCCTCCCAGAATCAGGCGCCGCCCCGGTTCGATGCGATGCGTGTCCCAGCCTTGCCCGATTCGCAAGGTTGGCGGAGTAGGTCCTGCCATTCTCAAGAGAGAGCAAGCGCCGAGTTCTCGAGCGCCAGGTATAACCGCGCAAGATCCATATCGCTAGGCTTCGTGATCTTTATGTTGCGGTCCGTGCCCAAAACAACCGAAACTTCCACCTGCTCCAGACGTTCGACCAGTGACGACTCATCCGTCCCGATAAACAGATCCTGCCGAGCCCGCTCAAAGGCCTGACGCAGCAGATCGAGCCGGAACACCTGCGGTGTTTGTGTCAGAATCAACCGTTCTCGCGGGAGAGTGGCGCGCACTTTGTTGCGGTGTACCTGCTTCACGGTATCCACCGGTACGATACCGACAATCGCGGCGCCGGTGTGGCTCGCCTCGCGAATTACTTTCTCGATCATGTCGCCCTCGATAAAGGGCCGGACCGCATCGTGTACCGCCACCAGCTCCGTGTCGTCGCTGATGGTCGCCAGCGCGTTCTCAACCGACTGCTGCCGCGTTTCGCCGCCTGCCACCGCGCGTACGCACTGCTCCAATCCGTGTGTCTTGAACAACTCCTCGGCCCACGCGAAATCGTCCTGGCGCAGCGCAACGACGATCTCAGTGATGGCCGGAGATTTTACGAATTTGCGGACAGTATGCACCAGAATGGGAGAACCGCTCAGCAGCATAAATTGTTTTCTGCTGATGCCGGCTTTTTCCGGCGCGCTTCTGCCCATGCGCGTCCCCAATCCGGCCGCGGGAATAATAACAGAGACTTTCACTCGAATCTACATGATAGAGGAAGAACCGGGCTACTTTCCTGACTCTGCCGGCGGAAGCAGCGCGCGAGCATGTGCCGCAAGCAACCTTCCGCTTACAGCTTCGGAGCGCTTGCGCAGCCTGGTTTCCGACATCGCTGCCTTGCGAGCAGAATGTGCTCCAGCGGCAAACGTCGCCGGTCGGTCCAGGTCTCACGCTATTCAGGAGGATGCCCGCCGGTCAAGAAGCGGGCCAATTCCGCTGATAGTTCAGCAGAATTTCCGCCGCCCGGGCCGCCTCCCCTGACGAACGTAGCTACTGTGAAGCGCGGCTCTTGATGTCGGTCGAAGATCAGTCCGGCGAACCAGCCATTCTGTTTGCTGATCGGGGCTCCAGGATACCGCCGGTGCCGGTCTTCCCTCCAATTGTCCATCCGGTGCTAACCAGGGCACCGGCTATTCGGGTTGCGGT
>JAVKSW010000603.1:0-2074 GCA_039583505.1 Bryobacteraceae bacterium
CTGGATCGATCACGATGGCTTCGTGTGTCTGCTCGTCGCCGAAAACGGAGCAATTGCACTGCAGCAGACCGACGGGAAGGATGACGTGGATCATGCGTCTCCCGCGCGCAGGAAATAAAGATACCGTTCCGGCAGGCGCGTGGGATGCCAGTCGCGGTTCAACCAAATGTGCCTGGTCGACCCTTGCGCCAGCAGTCTGTCCGGATCGGCCAGGCGGAGCTCGTAGCCGAATTCGACGACACGTGGATTTGCGCTCACAATCTCAGTTTGGATGATGATTTCCTGATCGTACCTCGCAGGGTAGACATAGCGGCAACCGGCGGCGACCACCGCGAGGTACAGTCCCTCGGTCTGCTCCAGCTCCTTGTAATTACAACCGCGAGCGCGAACAAGCTCCACGCGCCCGATCTCCATCCACACCAGGTAATTCGCGTGATGGACGACACCCATCTGATCTGTTTCCGCATAGCGGACGCGAACGCGGGTCTGGTGGCCGGAGACTGATGCCATCGTCCTGAATATAGCCGGACACGCTTGTTAGCATTTGGACATGCGGGTGACGGTGCTGTTCTTCGGAGTGCTGAAAGACATTGTGGGCGCCTCCGAGGAATCGCTCGACATCGAACCCGATTCGACGGTATCCAGCCTGTTTGCAACGTATTCGCAACGCTTCGAAACCCTGAGCGGCAAGCGCCCGTCGATTCTTTTTGCGAGGAATCGAGAGTTCACTACGCCGGACACCGTTTTGGCCGACAATGACGAGGTGGCATTTTTGCCTCCGGTTAGCGGCGGATCGGGAGCCCTGACTTCGGGCGCGCACCGGCATCTGTTCGCGATTACCCGCGAGACGATCGATTCTCAGAAGCTGGCGCGCAGCTTGCAAATGCCCCAGGATGGCGCGGTTGTGGTCTTCGAAGGCGTGGTGCGGAATAACACGAAAGGCCGTGCCACGCTGTACCTGGAATATGAGTGTTATGAAGCTATGGCTCTGGAGCAGATGACCCGCATAGGACACGAGATAGCGGCTCAGTTCGCGATTGATCGTCTCGGCGTTGTCCATCGCCTGGGTCGCTTGCAGATTGGAGAAGCAAGTGTTGCGGTCGTGGCCACCGCGGCTCATCGCAAGCCTGCGTTCGAAGCGGCGCTCGAAGCCATCAACCGCCTGAAGCGCGAAGTGCCAATTTGGAAGAAGGAATTTTTCGCGGACGGGGCAGTCTGGGTGGATGGCGAATGGGACGAGCGCTTGCTGGCCGGTTCTTCTAAGCATGGCGCGCTGTAGCGGTTCCTCCCACGCGGCTGCGCTGGGAATTTTTCTGTCGCTCGCAGTCACCGCCCGGGCTCAATTCAAGCCGGACCAGCAGACGCCGGAAATGCCGCCGATGTTCTCGGCGAACGTCAATCTGGTGCGGGTATTGGTTTCCGTGCGGGATGCCGCCGGTGGCTTGCTGACCAGCCTGAACAAAGAAGATTTTCGAGTGTTCGACAACAACGTGCCGCAACAGATTTCAGTATTCGAGCGGAACACGTCTCTGCCGCTCTCCATCGCTCTTCTGATCGATACCAGCGGAAGCACTCAGATCGATCTGCACTATGAAGTGGATTCCGTACTGCGCTTTATTCCCACTTTGCTGTCGGCTGGGAATCCGGATGACGCGTTTGCGCTGTTCAGTTTTAATTGGCGAACGAATCTGGAGGCGGATTTTTCCCGCAACCAGAAGCGGGCTGACCGGGCGCTCCACGCCTTGCGGGGCGAAGGCGGAACTTCTCTCTATGACGCCATCTATCTGGCGAGCGATGCGCTGGCCGGGCGGGAGGGACGCCACGCGATGGTGATTGTGACCGATGGCGGAGATACCACGAGTTACAAGCATTACGGCGACGCGCTGGCGGCCGCCCAACGCGCCGATACCGTCATCTACCCGGTGGTTGTCGTTCCCATCGACGCGGATGCGGGACGCAACATCGGTGGTGAGCACGCGCTGGCCACGCTCGCAGCTTCCACGGGCGGCCGTATCTTTTACCCGCAAGGATTCGAACGGTTGGACGCGGCATTCGCCGATATTCTGCAGGAATT
>JAVKSW010000604.1:0-2054 GCA_039583505.1 Bryobacteraceae bacterium
TCGAGGTTCCGTTTCTCTGCGTCCCGTTCGGACCATTCGGGGTCATTTTCCCAAGCACGACGGACCGCTTGGCGCCAGTTGCCATGGGAACGTTGGACGGCCGTAAGTGCGCCGTCTCGTAGGCCATCACCGCAAATGCGATCGCTTCTTTCGCGTCCACGTCCAGGCCCACCTCCGTGGTGTCCTTAACGGGAATGGAGTCCATGGCTTTGCCGAGCATCCGCATCATGGTCGGGTTGTGCGTTCCGCCGCCCGACACGAAGATCTCGTCGACGCGCATTTCCGGCAGCACGAAGTTGCGCACCGCGAGCGCGATGCTCTCGGCCGTCAATGCCGTCGCCGTCGCAATCAAATCTTCGCTGCTGAGTTCCGTATCGAGCAGCTTGGAGACAAACTCCGCACCGTATTGCTCTCGTCCCGCGCTCTTCGGAGGCCGGGCGCGAAAATACTTGTCGCGCAGCAGTTTCGCCAGCAGTTTCGCATCCACCACGCCGGAGGCGGCAATGGTGCCGTCGCGATCGAACGTCTGCCTGCCCTGCGTAATCCGTGATACCAGCTGGTCGATGACCATGTTCCCCGGACCGGTATCGAAGGCGATCACGCGATCCGTATTCGTGTTGGGAGGAATCGCCGTCAGGTTCGCGATGCCGCCAATATTGACGGCCACACGCCCGCGCCCGCGATGCCGCATCAGCATGTAATCCAGATACGGCACCAGTGGCGCGCCTTTGCCACCGGCCGCCATGTCGCGCTCGCGGAAATTCGAGATCACATCGATCCCGGTCCGCTCACTGATGACACTGGATTCCCCGATCTGGAACGTGCTCGCTACCTTTTTCCCGAGATACTGCGAACCTTGACCTTCGTGAAAAATCGTCTGGCCGTGGCAGCCGATCAGCTTGATTGAATCCAGCGGAATCTGCCCCCGCTCAGCCGTCTCTTCCAAAGCTTCGACGTAAAGTTCGCCCAGTAGAAAATTGAGCCGCGAGATGTCGCCAGTAAACGTATTCGCATTCGATACGGCGAGGAGTGCCTCACGGATCTTTCTCGGATATGGAACTGAATGACTTGTCAGGACGTTGATCTTTGCCCTGAAGCCCGAACCGGTGATGTCGATGATTGCTACATCGATGCCGTCGAGCGAGGTCCCGCTCATGATGCCTGCTATTCTCATTTCTTTCGCAACTCTTGCTGTAACTCTTGCAGAATCTGCAAAGCTTCGACCGGCCTTAACTGGTCAATGTCCAGTGCCCGGATCCGATCGGCGAGCCCTTGGTTCACGGGCTCGAAAAGTCTAATCTGTAAGGGCGTTTCTCTGTCGCCCGGGGCCAACTCTTCTGTAACAGAGTGTTCCCTTACTTCATGATGCAATAAAACTGCCCTCGCTCGCTCGATTACTTGCAGCGGTAAACCCGCCAAACGGGCCACCTCGAGGCCATAACTGCGGTCCGATGAGCCCGGTTCTACCTTTCTTATGAACAAGATCTGGTCATTTGACTCTTTTACGGCAACATGTAAATTTCTTACTCCAGAAAGTTGGCCGGCGAGTTCTGTCAGCTCGTGGTAGTGTGTGGCGAATAATGTTTTCGCTTTAATTCGCTGGTGAATGTACTCAACCGCTGCCCAAGCCAGCGCCAATCCGTCGTAGGTGGACGTCCCGCGGCCAATTTCATCCAGCACGACGAAGCTGTTGCCGGTCGCCGTATTCAGGATCGCCGCCGCCTCGGTCATCTCCACCATGAATGTCGAACGACCCCGCGCCAAATTGTCCGCCGCGCCGATCCTGGTGAATACGCGATCGACGACGGGCAGCAGCGCCGCTTCGGCGGGCACAAACGATCCCATCTGAGCCAGGATCAGAATCAGCGCCGCCTGCCTTAGATAGGTAGACTTGCCGCCCATATTGGGGCCCGTGATCACGGCAACATATTCATTGGACGAATGCAAGTACAAATCGTTCGGGACGAAGCGGATCGCCTCGCGCTCCGTGAGCCGCTCGATCACCGGATGCCGTCCCGCATCGATGCGCATCTCCCCTGAATCCGAAAAGCGCG
>JAVKSW010000605.1:0-2048 GCA_039583505.1 Bryobacteraceae bacterium
GCGAACGCCGGCCCGGCCTTCCGCTCCGCGATTCAGGCGGCGAAGGCGGCAGGAGGAGGAACGGTGTACGTGCCTGGCGGTAACTACGTCACCGGTCCCATCGAGCTGGTCAGCAACATGGTTTTATATATTGACGCCGGCGCTACGTTGCACTTTCCCGCTACTCGCCTTCCATTCACCGAAGGACGAGAGCAAGGCATCGAGTGTCTTACACCAGTCCCACTGATCGGCGGTAGAAACCTGCACGATGTCGCGGTGATTGGAGACGGTGTGCTCACCACCAGCAATGAGGAGTGGCTGAACCTGCTCGGCCGCCCTGAAAAGAACACTGCCACTAAAGAAGGTTCCGTGTTCGGACCGGCCTGGACGCGGCTCCTCGATGCGCTCGAGCAACACTCGCCGGCACCCAGCAATCTCTATCAGGCAGCCGCCCCGTTTCTCCGCCCCTCTTTTTTGCGCTTCATGGACAGCACGAATGTCTCGGTCAGGGGCATTCATTTTGTGGGGTCGCCCATGTGGACGGTCCACATTCTCTATTCCGAAAAAGTTGTCGTGGATGGCGTCACGATCGAGACATATCCGGGCGTGCAGACGGACGGCATCGCGGTCGACTCGAGTCGCGATGTACGCATTTCCAACTGTTTCATCGATACGGGTGATGACGGCATCGTACTGAAATCCGGCAAGGACGCCGACGGGTTGCGCGTCAACCGGCCGACGGAAAATGTGACGATCACGAACTGCAACGTCTACCACACGCACGGCGCCGTCGTATTGGGCAGCGAGATTGCAGGAGGTATCCGCAACGTGGTGGCCAGTAACATCACCTGCCACAATAGCCAGATCGGCGTGCGCATCAAGAGCAGACGAGGCCGCGGAGGTGTCGTGGAGAATGTCCGCTTCGACAACTGGACCATGCAAGACGTGCCAGTTGGAATTAACGTAACCAACTACTACGTAATGGAGGGGGAAAAGAGGACTACCGAACAACCCGTTTCGAACCGGACGCCAGTGTTTCGTGACATTGCGATCACTAACATGACCATTAGTCGCTCGCGTGTTCCCATCGAGGTGGAAGGATTGCCGGAGATGCCGATTACGGATCTGCGCATTAGCGACGTGATCGCTTTCGGAAAAATCGGTATGCAGGCGTACAACACCGTGTCCCTCGAACTTCACAATGTTCAGGTCAATGCAGACTCCGGCCCCGCGTTCCTGATCCGCGATTCGAAAGAACTGGAATTGGCTGGAGTTTCGACCCACAAGCCGCTGCCCGAAATGCCGGTTATCCGTTTGGATCGTTGCGAGGAGGCCGTCGTTCGGGGGAGCCGGGCTTTCCCGGGCACGACGACGTTCTTATCCGCGGGTCCCGGGGAGATGAAGAATATCGTCCTGGAAGCGAACGTTTTGGCTAAAGCGCGCAACGCAACAGAAGAAACGACCAAAAATTTCTGGAAAGCGTACGCGCCGGCGCCGAATACGCAACAGTATCCGTCAAAAAACTAGCCGAACGGCCATACTCGCTCAATCGTTTTGCTGAGCATCCAGGATTTATCGTCGGCATTCAGAAATTTCATATCATCTCGCACCACCGTCAACCGCTGTTTATAAGTAGCGAGATTCGCGGCAATCGGCCAGTCCGTCGCCCACATCAGCCTCTGTGGACCGAATGTGTCATACAGCCGTTTCACCAACCGTTGTGAATCCAGCCACGGGTAGCTCTCTTTCGATAAAGACCAGGTATGCGAGATCTTGACAAACACCTTCGGATAGCGCAGCAGTGCGATGAGCTTCTGCAGTTCCTCCGGATGATCCACCGGACAATCCGCCATGTGGTCGATGACCACGGTTAAGCCGGGGAATCGTTCCACCAGCTTCTCGATATCCGGAATACGAACGATCGGCGCCAGCAGCGTCATTGGAACCTGCAGACTCTCGCAGCGCTTCCACAAGGGAGGCATAAGCGGCCCGGCAATCCAGTCTCCGCTTGCGTCCGCTGCCGGGCTCAGGCGCACCCCGCGAAACCCTTTCTCACACAACTGCGCCAG
>JAVKSW010000606.1:0-2042 GCA_039583505.1 Bryobacteraceae bacterium
GCTCGAAGCCGTCGCACGCCCGGAGGACAGCGTTATGGGATTTGGTCCGCCACAGGGGGATCCGGAGATCCGCGCATGTCTCAAATCGATGGAGATGCGCGGCTGCATGGTCTTCGCACTGCCGGGACGTCGAGGCGCCTATGCGGTGAGCGAGACGAGCACCGACGCTTTTATGCACCAAGAGTTGATCGAGATCCTGTATCACACGCTTTGGGAGACCGTGCATGTCTTCTTCGAGCGTCGCGAATTGGGCCATGACGTCGGCGAGGCGAGCTTTCTGTATCCATTCCTTGGGCAGGAAAAGCAGGAGAGCTCCGGGGTGCTCAACGAAGTGGCAGCTTCCATTCAAATGAAGGTGCGTGAAGACGCAAAGCTCCGGGCACAGGTTGCCGAGGAAGAATCGGAACAGATCGCGGAGACGGCGCTGGCGATTCGCGAGCGCCTCGCACGCGGCGGCAAGCTTATCCTTTTCGGGAATGGAGGATCGGCGACGGATGCGAACGACTGGGCGGTCGATTGCGTTCTTCCGCCGTCCGGATACAAGCCTGTTCCGGCCATTTCTCTTTCGATGGAACCGGCCAACATCACGGCACTGGCGAACGACATCGGGACGGAGGTGATCTTCTCACGCCAGCTCATCGCGCAAGCTCGACCCGAAGACGTTGCGGTGGGAATCTCGACGAGCGGCGGCTCTCGAAACATCATCATGGCGCTCGAAGAAGCTCGCAAACGGAATCTGCTGACGGTCGCTCTGCTGGGCTACGACGGAGGCGAGATTCTGCGGCGCGGATTGGCCGACCATGCGCTTGTCGTTCGCTCCGACTACATTCCGCGCATTCAGGAAGTGCAAGCGTCGGTGTACCACGTGCTTCGCGAGCTTTTCGAGGTGCCTGATCGTGCCGAAAACTGAGCTCTTCGGAACCGCAAGCTGCCCATACACGCAAGAAATGCGCGAATGGCTCGAATGGAACGGCCGCGAGTTCATCGAGTACGACGTAGAAGCCGATGTCGCGGCTTTGAAGCGAATGCGCGATGCTACAAACGGACAACGTACCGTGCCTGTTCTAGTCGAAGATGGCAAAGCTGTGCAGATTGGCTGGCAAGGGCGCGGCTGCATCGCCGGTACGGAGTCGGGGAAATGACGGCAGCGCGATCCATCCGCGTTCGCGGGGTTGTGCAGGGCGTCGGCTTCCGGCCATTCGTGTTTCGTCTGGCTCACGCGAATTCGCTGGCCGGGTGGGTTCTCAATGAAGCGGCGGGAGTCGATATTCACGTCGAGGGCTCCGAACCCGCAGTAGAAAGTTTTCTCTCTGAACTTGCGTTGCGACCGCCGGCCGCTGCTCAAATCACGGCCATTGACGTTCAGTCGTCCAATGCGATTGGCCTGAGCGACTTCACTATTCGCGAAAGTGGCCGAAAGGGGCATCCCTCCGTCCGCATATCTCCCGACTTGCCCGTATGCGAGGCATGCATAGCGGAACTGTTCGATGCTGCCGATCCGCGCTACCGCTATCCCTATATCAATTGCACGAACTGCGGTCCCCGGTACTCAGTGATCGAGAGCCTTCCCTATGATCGGCCCAAAACAACCATGAAGCGGTGGCCGCTGGATGAGCTTTGCGCTGCTCAGTACGACGATCCGAGCGACCGACGATTTCATGCCCAGCCGATTGCGTGCCCCGTGTGCGGACCGCACTACCGCTTGGAATCGGACGGCGAAAGCGTTTCCGGAGACGTCGCCAGCATAGAAGCGACGGTCCGGCTATTGAACGGCGGTCACATCGTCGCGATCAAAGGCATTGGAGGTTACCACCTGGCATGCGATGCCAGGAATACCGGCGCCGTACGCGCCCTACGTGAGCGGAAATACCGCAAAGAGAAGCCATTCGCCGTGATGGTTCGCGATATCCAAGTCGCCCGCACGGTCGTCACGCTATCGCGCGATGGCGAAGCGCTGCTCACCTCCGTGGCACGCCCGATCGTTCTGGCTCCCGCGAGAATTCAGCTTCCCGAAGTTGCACCGCAGAATGACGAACTGGGCG
>JAVKSW010000607.1:0-2036 GCA_039583505.1 Bryobacteraceae bacterium
GGACTGCCCTCGCGATAGTCGCTTATAAAAACGCGGGGCAGCACGGATTTCAATTGCGTTTTCATCGCATCGAGATCCGCATTGGGCTTCAGCTTAAAAAGGAATCGTTGGGCCGCCCTGCTGCCGAACTGGATGAGGCCCGTTCGAGCTAACCCTGCGCGGCTGGTTAAGACTCGCATGCCCGGCCCGAAACCGGACGCCAGCCGGTCCGGTTCGCTGACCAGCGTGCCTACGATTCGGAAATCCTGGCCGCCGAGCCTGATTGCATCTCCTCGCGCAACTTTCAGTCTCAGCAACAGTTCGGGAGTAACGACAATCGACGAATCCTGTTTCAGCAGCGTCGATAGCGGTTCCGCTGGATTCAATTTCAATGCGCCATAAAACGGATACCTTGCCGGATCCACTGCTTTCACGGACACCATCTGCGGAATTTTCTCGTGCTCCGAAGCGGCCATGGAAATGGTTTCGGTCACCCGCGTCATGGAGCCGTACTTCTGCGCGATGGCTTGCAGTCGCTCCATCTGTTCACGGGTGGGGTCGTTCCACGTCTGTGCTTGCACGTCGGCGGCGATCAACTGTTTCGCATTGCGCAGCAGCATGCCTTTGAAGGCATAGCCGAATCCTTTGACGCCGCTCAAGGCCGCTACTCCGACGGCGACGGCAAGAATGACGAACAGAAATTTTCCTGGCGAGGCATGCAGATCGCGCCAGGCGATCTTAGGGGCCGTTCGAAAGGCAAAACTGGAAGCCGGCGAGCCGTGTGTTCGCTGAGTGTCCAACAGCATCAGACGCCGACTTTCTGCGCTGCTAATTCGTCGCTCACGACGCGTCCGTCGGAGAGAGTGACGATGCGATCGGCATACTCAGCCAGCCGGCGGTCATGCGTAACCAGAACAAGCGTGGTCCTCTCTTCGCGATTCAGTTGCACTAGCAACTCCAGAACGTGCTGTCCGTTGGCGCTGTCCAGGTTGCCGGTGGGCTCGTCGGCCATCAAGATCGGGGGCTGCGTAATAAAGGCGCGCGCCAGTGCGACGCGTTGCTGTTCCCCGCCCGAGAGCTGCACTGGATAGTGATGCGCGCGATTACTCAGACCCACACGGCTCAATAATTCTTGCGCTCGCTGCCGCGGGGCGCCGTCGTATCCGCTCAACTCAGCGGGGAGAAGAACGTTTTCTTCCGCGGTGAGCGTGGGTACCAAATGATAGGCCTGGAACACGAAACCGATCCTACGACCGCGCAGGCGCGCCAGTTTATCTTCGTTCAGATTCGTGATGTCCACTCCGTCGAGAACAATGGTTCCGGAAGTCACCGTGTCCAGGCCGGCCAGCAATCCGAGCAGCGTACTCTTTCCGCTCCCGGAAGCGCCCATGATAGCCAGGAACTGACCGCCAGGGACTGCGAACGTAATGTCGCGCAGAATCTCAACCCGGCTCGGGGGATTCTCAATGATCTTTGAGACCTGGCGCACTTCGATCACGTCGGCCTGAGCGGTTGGTGTCTGCATGTCAATCTGGAATGGTGGTGAGAAGACCGTCTGTTCTCATTTTTGCAGCTTGCCTGGTTTCGACCCTGCTGAGTACGGGCTGCAATAGAGACTCCAATAGAGAAGAACGCGCCGAAGCGGCCCCGAGTTCCAGTAAGCCCGCAGTCGCGCAGACCTCCCATGCCGGCGAACCGGTGATTGTCACGTTCGGCGACAGCTTGACGGCCGGCGTCGCTGGAAGAAGTTATCCGGACGACTTACAAGATTTGCTGAACGAGCATGGCTATCGATATCGCGTGGACAATCAGGGTGTGAGCGGCGATACGACCACCGATGGATTGGCCCGCATCGACAATGTTTTCGCCGCGCACCCGCGCCTGGTCATTCTCGAATTTGGCGGAAATGACGGATTGCGCGGCGTGCCGGTTGATTCGATCCGCAAGAACCTGGACGAAATGATCGATCGGCTGAAAAGAGCGAACGTTCCCCTGGTTCTGCTGGGTATCACGCTGCCGCCCAATTACGGTGCGGATTACGGGAAATCATTTACCGC
>JAVKSW010000608.1:0-2035 GCA_039583505.1 Bryobacteraceae bacterium
CTGTTGTAACCCACCTTGCGCGCGTAGCGAACCGCATCGAGGAAGTATGGCGATAACGTCGGCTCGCCGCCCGAAAATTGCACCGACATCTGGCGCCGCGGCTTGATCGAAATCGCGTTGTCGAGCAGTGTCTGGATGTCTTCCCAGCCCAACTCGTGCACGAACCCCACCTGGTTCGCGTCCATAAAACACGGGTCGCACATCATGTTGCAACGGTTCGTCAAATCGATCGTCAGAACCGAGCCCCGTCCGTGCGTGATCGTGCTGCTGCCGTGGTTGTGAAGCGTGTCGTCATTGTGCGCCCGAATATCGCGGCCGGGAAACACGTCTTCCAAATGCTTCGAGAACGCCGGGTCGATGGACATCAGATCTTCAAACGGCCCATGCTTCGGGCATTCTTTGACCATCAGGATCTTGCCATCGCGCTCGATAATCTTCGCCTTGATCTCGCCCACCGGCTCGTTTAGCAGGATCTTGTAATCGATCTCGCCATTCACAATCCTATTGCGGATTTCCGGAATGCACCGGGGGCAAAGAGAATCGGTTTCGCGCGGCCAGCCAAGAGGCGGCTTTGATTTCTGGTAACTCTTCAGTAGCGGCTTATCCGACCACTTCGGCGTAAACGAGGCGTTCTGACGGACCTGATTGAGCCGATCGAAAACTTTCCAGGCGCCGTTCGCGGCCGCGACTACTGCTTTTTCGAAGTACTTGACTGGTTTGTGCATGGGATATGTCGAGTCTCGGGTGCCCGAATACCCCCAGTATAGGCTGGGTCTAACCCATTGATAACGAAAAGGGATCGAACAGCAGCCTTTTGCGGTTGTATGGAGGCTAAGCCCAGCCGAAATGGCCCGCGAATCAGAAGAACTTCTTACCTGTCAAACACTTCCGGGAAACCGTTACTGGAGTTCCGCTAGCGGAACTCGGATCGGAGGCTCCTCGTACGAAGAACGCCATCCTTCACTTCCGCCACTCCCTCGACGGTATACACAAACGCCCGGCGCGTCCGCGGGTGAATCAGCCATACGTACCGTACGCCGAAGCTGAGATAGTCGTCGATCCGCTCCTGCATTTCCTCAACGCGGTCCCTGGGCGAAAGAATCTCAATGCACAGAAACGGAGGTTCCTTAACAATCCCGCCCGTCGGAGCTTGCCCGGTCAACACGGCGATGTCGGGCACCCGAAAGCGAGTTGGCCTTACTTGGACGCGCTGCTCGGGCGCCACAAGAATTCCCCATTGCGCCTCGCGGTTCGACAGATAACGGCTCAGCAGCATTTGCAATCGGCTATGGTCCCATTCGCCCACGTTTCGCTCCAATACGTCGCCATCCAGATACTCACACTCCGGCCGGTAGCTGGTCTCGAGATATTCGCTCAGCGACACGAATGTGGCGGTTGACACGATGATGGTCCCTTCCTTCCATTTTCCACAAATCGGGCGCTTGCCGCCTACCACGCCCGGTAAAATCCATCGCTTTCCCCCACCTCCACCGGCACTCCGAACAACTCGCTCAATCTGGCCGAAGTAAGCACCTCGCGCTTCGGGGCATCGGCGTAAACCCTCCCATGCCGCAGCAGCACCACGCGATCCACCTCCGGGACGATCTCCTCCAAATGGTGCGTCACCAGCAGGAGCCCTACGCCGCTCGCCGCCAGCGCACGCAGGAACGTGCGCATTTCACGTAGCGCGGCCAGGTCCAGGCTGGTGGTCGGCTCATCCAGCAGCAACGTCTCCGGCTCGTGAATCAGTGCCCTGGCAATCAGCAGCCGCCGCGCTTCGCCCGAAGAAACTTCATCCAGCCATCGATCCGCCAGATTCCGGACATCGAGACGCGCCATGACGCTGTCCGCCGCTTCTTCCATTTCACGCAGCACCTGGTGATTCGGCCAGATTCCGATGGAGCCGAAGAACCCGGAGAGCACCAGTTCGCGGCCCGTTATATCGCGCGTGCATTGCGCCATCAGATCGTTGCTGACGATTCCCAAATGCGAGCGCAGCGCAAAAATATTCCAGTTCTCTTGATCGAGGATGCGA
>JAVKSW010000609.1:0-2033 GCA_039583505.1 Bryobacteraceae bacterium
GAGTCGCTCCGCCGCGCTTCATCGGAGTGAATGCGTTGTTCGGACCTGACTTGTGGATACCCGCCGCGATGGCGGAACAGTTGTTTCCCAACCAAATGCAGAATACGTTCGCGGATCACGGCAAAGGAATTTTCCAGAGCGTGGGGCGATTGAAGCCGGGCGTCACGCGGGCGCAGGCGGAAGCCAATATGGCGACCATCGCGGCGGATTTAGCTCGCGAATATCCCGCTACCGATGAGGATCACACCACCACGGTACGGAGTATCCGCGATGTCCTGTTCGCCAGCTCCATGGGCGGCACTACGCCAGTTCTCTTCGCCACCGCGGGATTGTTGATTGTAGTGGGAATCGTTTTGCTGATCGCGTGCTCGAACGTGGCGAATCTGCTGCTGGCGCGCTCAGCGGCGCGGCAACAGGAGATGGCGATCCGCCTGGCGATGGGAGCGAGCCGCCGACGATTGGTGCGACAACTTCTCACCGAAAGCGTGTTTTTGGGATTTCTTAGCGGTGTGGTGGGAGTCTTCGTGGCCTACGCGGGGCTGCGCGCGTTGTTCGGGGCGCTGCCCTCGTCCGCAAATTTCATAACACCGAAGCTCGATACCACCGTATTTATGTTTGCCCTGTTCATCTCTCTCGCGACGGGCTTCCTGTTCGGGACCATTCCAGCTCTCAACGCTTCCCGCGCGAGTGTGTCCGAAGCGCTGAAGGAAGAGGCTCGCACGACGGGCAGAAGCCGGAGGAAGATTACGCTTGCAAACGCACTGCTGGTGGGCCAGGTAGCCTTTTCGTTTCTACTGCTGGTGACCGCCGCGTTGTTTTTGCGAAGCATCGGACGGGCGTACCGTATCGATCCGGGGTTCCAGACCGCCCATCTTGCGGTTTTCATGACAAATCCGGGGCAGGCTGGGTACGGAAAGCCGCGGACCAAAGCCTTCTACAAGGACGTTCGCGAGCGCGTGGCGAGGATTCCAGGGGTCGAGTCTGTCTCCTGGTCCTCGAACTTGCCGCTGTGGGCGCGAACCGTGGATGGCCTGCAAGTGGAAGGGCGGCAAAAACGGTCGCAGGCAGACAAGATTACAACTGTTGTCGATACCGTAGACCGCAACTATTTCGAGACGGCTGGGGTGGCGATTGAGAGGGGGCGCGAGTTTACGAATATAGACCAAGAGACATCGGCCCCGGTAGTGATCGTCAACGAGAAGATGGCGCGCGATTATTGGCCGGGCGGGGACGCACTGGGAAAGCGGATTCAATTACCGGGCGAGAAACAGATGCGCCAGATTGTCGGAATTGCGAGGACCACGAATTATTCTCATTGGGCCGAGCCGCCGCAACTCTGCGTGTATGTGCCTCTGGAACAGAATTATTCGGATGGCATGACGTTATACGTGCGCAGCAAGGGAGATCCGCAACAGCTCCTGATGCCCGTCCAGAGGGAGCTGCACGCGGCCGGGCCGCAGGTTCTGCTTAGCGTTCGAACCGGGCGCGCAATCATGGAAGGAGG
This sequence comes from Bryobacteraceae bacterium, assembly GCA_039583505.1. GTDB lineage: Bacteria > Acidobacteriota > Terriglobia > Bryobacterales > Bryobacteraceae > Bog-105. The sequence goes on from JAVKSW010000609.1 coordinate 1,505, forward strand.
CTTGTTTCAGGCGAAAATCGGCGTGACGCTGCTGAGCGTGTTCGGGCTGCTGGCACTCGGGCTTGCGAGCATCGGGCTATACGGGATCCTAGCGTATTCGGTTAACCAGCGAAAACGCGAGATCGGATTGCGCATGGCCTTGGGGGCCGCGCGTGTAAGCGTGCTTCGGCTGATCTTAAAGCAAGGCATGTCGCTGGTCATGACGGGCGTGCTGATTGGGTTAGTCGCGGCGCTGCTCGTGGGCCGCTTGCTGGCGAGAATGCTGTATGGAGTAAGTGCCAGCGATCCGGTCAGCGTAGCCGGCGCCGCACTGATGTTATTGACGGTCGCACTGGCGGCGTGTTATCTACCGGCGCGCTGGGCCAGCCGAGTGGATCCCCTGGTGGCTTTACGAGAGGGATGAGCCGGCTCCGTGAAACCAAGAGCCGCGATTGTACGAGTTCTTTGGCTGATCACGGTTGTGTTCGTGCTGATCGGGATCGCGATCGTCATCCGGAGAATGCTGCAATTTTTCGCCCCCGCTCCCGCA
>JAVKSW010000610.1:0-2029 GCA_039583505.1 Bryobacteraceae bacterium
GAAGTAACGCAGTCCATGGCAGATCTGTTCGATCGAACCCTCGCCCTGCACTTGCGCGGGAAACAAGCGGACGTGCAAACCTTCGAAGCGCCGCTCTAGAACGTGCAGGATGTCGCGGATAACAGCGCCCGACGGCGAAGTCACCACCCCGATCCGCCGCGGCAGCTTCGGCAAGGGCCGCTTTCTCGAGGGCTCAAACAGCCCTTCGGCCGCCAGCTTCTTCTTCAGTTGCTCAAAGGCGAGTTGCAGAGCGCCCGCGCCCTGCGGTTCCAGCAGCTCGACAATGAGCTGATATTCGCCTCGGGCCTCATATACTTCGAGATTGCCGCGAACAATCACCGCGAGGCCATCTTGCGGCTTGAACTTCGCGAACCGCGCCGCACCTTTGAACAGCGCGCATTTGACCTGGCTTCGCTCATCTTTGAGGCAGAAATAGTAATGCCCGCTCGAGGCCACGCGGCAACCGGAAATCTCTCCGGCCACCCAGATCCCGCCAAACTCTGCCTCAAACAGCCCTTGCACGGCTGCATTCAGCTCCGAAACGCGATATACCTGCCGCTCCAACTGGAGCGAAAGCGTCATTTGCTCCTGTTCGGCGGTTGATCTCAATACCATGTGAACTTCCCGTCTGGCCTCTACTTTTAAGCATCTGCCGCTTGGCACGCGAAAAGCAATGCGCTATTCTAACGAGTTGCCGGGTATTCTCGGCGCCCCCGTAGCCGCCAATTCCCTTACATCTGAATAGCCAATACTGGAGGATTAATGACCCCACAAGAAGCTTTGGAATTCGCGAAGAAAAATGACGCGCGCCAGATCGATTTGCGCTTTACTGACCTTCCGGGCCTGAGTCAACACATTTCGTACCCGATCAGCATGCTGCAGGAGGACTCGTTTGAGGATGGGTTCGGCATTGATGGATCGAGTATCCGCGGCTGGGCCGCCATTAACGAGAGCGACATGCTCCTCATTCCCGATCCATCGACAGCTTTCATGGACCCGTTTGGAGAGACACGCACGCTGGTCATGCTGGGCGATATCATCGATCCCATTACGCGACAGCACTATGATCGCGACCCGCGCTGGATTGCCAAAAAGGCCGAGCTTCATCTGAAGAATAGCGGCGTGGCCGATACCGCATTCTTTGGCGCCGAAGCCGAGTTCTTCATCTTCGATAACATCCGCTTCGATCAAAACCAACACAGCGGTTTCTATTTCATAGATGCCGAAGAGGGACGCTGGAACTCCAGCCGCGAGCAGAACAATCTGGGATACCGGCCACGCTACAAGGAAGGCTATTTTCCGGTCCCGCCGACGGATCATTATCAGGACCTCCGCAGCGAGATGGTAGCCACCATGATCGAGTGCGGCCTGACCATCGAGTGCCACCATCACGAAGTCGCGACCGGCGGCCAGTGCGAGATTGATCAAAAGTTCGACACGCTCGTGAAATCGGCCGACAACATGACCGTGTACAAGTACATCGTCCGCAATGTTGCGTATCAGTATGGCAAGACCGTTACCTTTATGCCTAAGCCGCTGTTTGGCGATAACGGCAGCGGCATGCACACCCACCAGAGCCTGTGGGCCGCCGGTAAGCCTCTATTCTCGGGCGACAATTACGCGGGACTGAGTCAGATGGCTTTGTGGTACATAGGCGGCCTGTTGCGGCATGCTCGGGCGCTCTCGGCGATCATAGCCCCAACCACGAACAGTTACAAACGGCTGGTACCGGGCTTCGAGGCGCCAGTCAATTTGGCCTACTCCCGACGGAATCGTTCGGCTGCGGTCCGCATTCCCATGTACTCCAACAGCCCGAAGTCCAAGCGTGTGGAATTCCGGCCCCCCGACGCCTCGTCCAATCCCTATCTGGCATTTGCGGCGATGATGATGGCTGGTCTCGATGGCGTCGTGAACAAGATCGACGCAGGCGAACCGCTGGACAAGGACATTTACGATCTTTCACCGGAAGAGATGAAGAAAGTGCCCTCGATGCCCGGCTCGCTCGACGAGGCGCTTACTTGCCTCGAAG
>JAVKSW010000611.1:0-2017 GCA_039583505.1 Bryobacteraceae bacterium
GCACAACCCGGTCGTCTTTCCTCACCTCGCAGCCGCCGACCTCCACGCATTCACCGGAGATCTTATCTTCCAGCAGTTGCCATTCCCATTCATTCATGGCAACCCTCGCCGGTTCGCCGCAGCCCGCGCAAGGCTCCGTGCATTTTCATTAACTGCTCAGGCGGCATTGCTTCCGTTCTTTCAAGAATCTGGCGCGCCCGATCGTCAAGATGACTCATCTCGAGCTTCTCTTCGTCGCTCAAAGTCATGATCCGCAGAGTCAGAATTTCGTCTATCTCCGTTCCATCGAACAACGCGCCGGCGCTTTCCAGTGCGATTTGGGGATAGTCGTACAAGATGATCGGCGAGGAGAGCATCGCGTCTTGCTCGCCTTCGTCGCCGGCCAGGACGGGATATGTTCCCAGGTTTCGGCATTCGGCGGCCGTTTCGCGGTACTCGTCCGGCGGATCAAGCAGTGAAAGGAACTTGGCGCTTTTGACTTCGAGGATGGTGTGGGCGGACGCGAGCGATTGTAGGAGTGCGTGTTCCCGGCTAGACGTGTTGGCCTCGTTGAGGGATGTGGTGTTCGAAACGTCAACTCGAATCTTGAACAAGCCGTTCGCGAGATGTTCCGCTTCGACATCGATTGCGCCTTCAATCGGCTCACGGGTTCTGATAAACCGCTCATCGACTTCGCGACTCGCCGGGTACCTGAACGTCTGCCGCATCGGCTGCATCGAAAGATTGCCGATCGTCAAATCCCGGATCGATACCTCGCATTCACCAGCTTCTTGCCACCCGTCACTGCGCTCGATCAGATGCAGAAAGCGGGCGCTGACATGGAGCGCTGCGTCCGGACCAACTTGCTTCACCAAACATTCCGTTTGCGTGTTCCATCGATCGGCGCCCCGCTGCTCTTCCGCAAAGGTCCGGGGATACAGTATTCCAAAATTCCAACGCTGGCGGTTCTTCACAGCCGACGCGCGGTACGGATAGAGAAGATAGCCCTCGTAGAGGACGGCGTTCGCGATTTCCTCCACTTTTTGCCGGTTCATGACCGTACCGGCTCCTCCTGCATGGCGAGCAGCGCCTCCAGCGCCTGCTCCCAGGTGGACAGAGCATGCTGAACCTTGTAGTCGTAGAGACGCTCGAAAACGTCGCGCCTCAGGCATAGCCAAGCGCTGTTCGGGTAATAAAACTCCATCATTTCCCGCCACGTGCGAACCGGTAAACGGAAGCGTGCCTCGCTGTTCCACGAAATCGGCGATACCTGCACCGCGCCCTCGGCATCCACGTAGAACACCGTTCCACTGAAGAGCAGATTCAGCGGAATGTCACCTTCGGAAACACCATGAAAATATTTGGTCGCCGCGACATTGAAATCGAACGTGCACGGCACCTGCAGATCCGCCGTTGTGCGGCCTTGGAACGACGGGATGACAACGCTTACATGCGTCCACAGCATCGGTCGAAGCGTTTGCCCCCACCTTTCCGGTTGATCGAACAAGTCGCGCAGCGATCTTTTCTCAGCAGCATCGTACTGCCGGCGATTGGCTTCAATTTGCAGTTGCGCGCGAAGCGCAACCGTGTGAATTGTCTCGTCCGGATTCGCGTTCTGGACGTGCAATTTCAGCGCGAGCAGCGGCTGGGCAGCGAATGGTACGGCCTCCGCCGCGTCCACGCGAAAGCTTAGGCTAGGCATGCGCGCTCTCCCACTTTGCCCGGGTTTTCAACTCATCGAAAAACAATCCAATCTGTTTCCAGACGTCTACTCCGCCGGAGAAGCCGCGCCAATGGGACCGGATCAGCCCAACCAGCTCGTAACATTTGTCGATGGGAACCAAATAGTACTCGCCGCTGTCTGCGGTGCGGGCACGCTCAATACGGTTCGCGAGAAGTGCCTCCACATCCGGCTCCATTCCATTCAGAATCTGGTTCTGTTCAACGATCTCCTCCCAAGCGGTGAGAGATGGCGCCGATTCTGTCGCGCCCGCGGGGCCTGGGTAAAACGCAAGAATCCGGGCTTCCACGCTGCTCT
>JAVKSW010000612.1:0-2004 GCA_039583505.1 Bryobacteraceae bacterium
CACGTTACATTTCGTTACATTTCGGAAATAATTCCGACACAAGCCTCGGCCAATCTGGATTTGCATGCGCTTTGAAGCGCGCCACGGTTCACGATGTCGAAGAGCGCCTGATGAAGGGAATTGTCTGGCTTGCTGCGGTTTTGGCAACGATTGGCGTTCTGGCCATGGCGGCCAAGCGTTTTTTGGATAAGCGTTCCCGTAGCGATTCGGCAGGGCTTGAAATAGTGCGTGTCACGAGGCGGGATGTCGGCCCCGTCGTGAAAGCCACGGGGGTGATTAAGCCGATGGTCGGCGCGGAGGTGCGTGTCGGCTCCAGCGCATCCGGGGTAGTTACTCGTTTGTATGTCCGGATCGGAGATCGGGTGAAGAACGGCGCGGTGCTTGCCGAGGTGGACTCGCGTGAACTGAATGCACGGCGCGATGCAGCGGAGGCAGCGGTACGCCTTGCCAAAGCGAACTTTGAGTACGCCCAGAGCGATCTTCGCCGGAAACAGGAGCTGTTCAATGCGCAGGTGATCGCGCGGAGCGAACTGGACCTTGCCGAGCAGGCCTATGGAGTCGCAGATCAGCAGTATAAACAGGCGCAAGCGAATCTCGCCGATGCCATGACGCAACTCGGCTTTACCAGGATCGTGGCGCCGATGTCGGGGACGGTCGAATCGGTCACCACCCAGGAAGGCGAAACGGTTGCTTCGAGTTTCGCCGCGCCTACTTTCGTGACGCTCCTGGATCTGTCGCGGCTGGAAGTCTGGGCCTATGTGGATGAAACAGACATTGGGAGAATTCGCGTTGGAGAAAAGGCGGCATTTACCGTCGACACCTATGGCGAGCATCCATTTGCGGGCCGGGTCACGGCCATCTACCCACAGGCTCAAATTCGCGACAACGTTGTGGATTACGTCGCTGTTGTCCGCTTCAAACCTCTGCGCGGCTATACTCTGCGACCCGAGATGACGACCACCGTCACGATTGCCCAGCAACAACACAGGAACGTGCTTTCGCTCCCGATCAGCGCCGTTCATCGCGAAGGAGCACGTCACTATGTCATCGTCCGTAACGGACCGTCCACGAAACGACAGTGGATCACGACCGGGCTCAGGGACGACAGCTACTGGGAAATCGTAAACGGGGTTCGTGAGCGTGAAGAAGTGTTGATCGGCAATCCGACCAGAACTGAGAGGTAGATCCGATGATCGAACTACAAGACGTCTCGAAGATTTATAGGCGATCAGCCCACGACGAGGTGCCGGCAGTCGTCGATGTTTCGCTCCACATCAGCCGGGGCGAGTTTGTGGCGATCGTAGGCGCCTCGGGCTCCGGCAAATCCACGCTGATGAACATTATTGGATTGCTCGATGTGCCGACCCAGGGGAGATATCGGCTGGACGGGGTGGATGTCACCGAGTTCCATGCGAGCGATCAGGCAAATATGCGCAACCGGAAGATCGGCTTTGTCTTTCAGGCGTTCCATCTTTTGCCGCGAACAACGGCGCTCGAAAACGTCGAATTGCCCCTGCTCTATTCCAATCGCAAGTCCATTGCGGGTCTGGCACGCAAGGCGCTGGAAGCGGTTCACCTTGCGGATCGTATCCACCACCCGCCGTCTGAGCTCTCGGGAGGGCAACAGCAACGGGTCGCAATCGCACGAGCTCTCGTGAACGAGCCGGACCTTCTCCTGGCCGATGAGCCAACCGGCAACCTCGACCGCCGCTCAGCGTTGGAGATTATCTCGATCTTCCAAGCGTTAAATCGCGATGGCCGCACGATTGTGCTCGTGACGCACGATCAGGAGATCGCTCGCTACACAAGCCGCATCCTCAGCCTGGAGCGCGGCCGGGTCATCGCCGACGAGAGCGTTGCGGAATCGAAAATTGCACTCGCCGAGGAGGCAGTATGAAACTTCTGCGCCTGATCAGCCACAGCTTCTTGATGATGGGCCGTTACAAGCTCCGAACGTCGTTCATGATGTTGGGCAGTCTCATCGGCATTGCCGGATTGACTTTT
>JAVKSW010000613.1:0-1996 GCA_039583505.1 Bryobacteraceae bacterium
CCGTCGAGGTGCTGGATGCCGCGGCACGCGGCCACCTCGGTCTCGACCACCGCTTCTTGCGCGCGCTTGTGGACCGGCGGGAAGAAGCGCTGCCGGCGGCCATCGAGTTCTCGCGGCGCAATAGAAGTGGCGATGCAGTCGATCTCGCGCCCGAATTGATTGCGCTTTTCCGGTATTGGAAAACGCCGGAGTCGATTCCGTTCCTTATTAACTACGTCAAAGAGGATCCGGAGAACGTCCCTGACGAAGTCATCGAAGCCTTGGTCGAGATCGGCGCGCCTGCTCTCGAGCCGCTACTAACCGCATATGCGGAGTTGGACGAATCGGAAAGTGCGGAGGTCGCCTTTGTTCTGGCTAGCTTCCACATCCGTGACCAGCGCATCCTTAAAATTCTGATCGATCGCTTGGAATACGACCTGTCTGACGGCGCGCTTCTGCTCAGTGTGTATGGCGATCCAGCGGCGAAACCCGCGCTCGAGGCGGCGGCTTCCGAGTTGACCGCGACCGAGGCTGAGGTTCAACGAGAAATTGCCGATGCGCTGCACATGATCGATGAGGCTTCTGCATCTCGTTCATCGGAAGGGCAAGACCAGCCGTTCGACATTTGGGCGTTGTACCCCGAAAAAGCGGATGTTCCTGTGGACTTGCTCGATGAAGACGAGCGAACCGGGTTACTGACTCATCCGGTCCCGGCGATACGGAGCGCCGCGGCGGCCTCGTTCTTTAATCATGAGCTGACTCCCGAGCAGCGCAACAAACTACTCGAGATTGCCCGGCACGATGACGCGCCATCGGTTCGGGCTCGCGCGTGGGAAGCCCTGATGGACGCCACCGAAAATGCCGAAGTAATGGAGGCCATGCTTGCGGCGTTGCGAACGCCGTCTCTGCCTGTTGAAGAACGTGGCGGGCTGTTAGTCGGAATGGCGCCCGAGGCGGATCGCAATGAGGTTCGCAGCGCAATCCTGGAGCTCTATGCAGCTCCCGGTGGCCGCGCGAAAGCGCTCGAGGCCATGTGGCGCTCGGTGCATCCGAGTTTCCGGGATAACTTCGCGAAGCATCTCGATGACCCCGACGTGGAAGTCCGGCGCGGCGCGGTGTGGGGCATCGGCTATTACGGGGTACGAAGTGAGCTCGAACGCATTCGAAAGTTGTTCGACGATGACGACCTGCGGTCGGATGCGTTGTTTGCGTACGCCCTCGCAGTGCCGGCGGAAGTGTCACGCGGCCGGATGAAAGGTTTGCTGGCGCGCATCGAGAAGGACGCGCGCGGGCTCTCTGAAATAGAAGAAGAACTGGTGAAGGCGGCGCTGGACGAGCGTCTGATGCTGGCCGGCAAAGAGCCTGTTTTTGCGCAGCAGGAAGATTAGCGCTTGGACGCCAATTCCGCGGACTGAACCACGCTTGTAAACCGGCTATAGCTGAAGTAAATCACCAGCCCGATTACCATCCAGCTCAGAAAAGCCACCCAGGTAATCAAACCCAAACTCGCCATCAAACCCAAATTGATGACTACGCCCAGAATCGGTACCAGTGGAACCAAAGGTGTCTTGAACGGCCGCGGCAGATCGGGCCGCTTCTTGCGAATGATCACGATCCCGATACAGACCACGGTGAAGGCGAACAGCGTCCCGATACTGGTCAGATTGCCCAGCGAGCCGATGGGAATGAACGCGCCGCCAAGAGAGACGAAGACCATCAGAAGCAGGTTTGATTTCCACGGGGTGCGGAAGCGTCGGTGTACGTCCGAAAACAACTTGGGCAGCAGCCGGTCTTTCGACATCGAATAGAACACTCGCGATTGCCCAAGCAGCATCACCAGCATCACTGAGGTCAATCCGCACAGCGAGCCCAGTTTCATCAGGAACCCGATCCACGGCAGCCCCTTCATGCGATCGACGGCGACTGCCAATGGCGCAGCCACGTTCAGATCCTTGTAATTGACGATGCCGGTGAGCACCAGTGAATACAGAATGTAGAGCACCGTGCAGATGGCGAG
>JAVKSW010000614.1:0-1976 GCA_039583505.1 Bryobacteraceae bacterium
CGTCGCCGCCCTCGAGCGCTTGCTCGACAGCCTGGGAATTCGCGCAAAGTAACTGGTCCGGAGTAATGATGAAAAACACTGCAGCTCGCGAGTCCATCGTCGCCGCCCTCGACAATGCGGCCTCACCCTGCGTCACTTGCAGCTTCCAGGCGGAGGATATGGTTGTTGTTCATCTTCTGCGCGAACATCGGGCCGACATTCCAGTGTTGTTTCTCGAGACCGGCTACCATTTTGCGGAGGTGTACCGCTACCGCGACGAGATGGCGTCCCGATACAACCTTAATCTCGTAAATGTAATGCCAAGGCAAAGCGTCCCGCAGCAGGAATCCGAGTTCGGTTTGCTTTACCAATCCCAGCCCGATCGTTGCTGCAAGCTGCGCAAAGTGGGTCCCCTGTTCGACGCACTCGAGAATTACGACCTTTGGTTCACCGGCTTGCGTCGCGTGCAATCGCCAACCCGCGCCAACCTTAAAGTCTCGGACCCGTTTCCTCTTCCCTCGGGCAAGCGCCTGCTGAAGGTCAGCCCGCTTGCCGATTGGACCGATCAGGACGTCTGGTCCTTCGCCCGTCAGCATGGCATTCCGCTGCTGCCGCTCTACGAAGCCGGTTATACCAGCATCGGTTGCGAACCGTGCACCGCTGTTCCCGCCGATCCTGAAAACGCCAGATCGGGTCGTTGGGCCGGTCGCAAGCTTGAATGCGGTATTCACATCGCCGGGACCGGCTGACGGGAGTGACGTAAATGGAGATCGTCCTCGGATTTGTAATCGCGCTCGCCATATCGCTCACCGGAGTGGGCGCGGGCAGCATGACTACGCCGTTGCTTATCCTGCTGCTGCGTGTCCCCCCGGCCATTGCCGTTGGAACCGCTCTCACCTTTGGCGCCATCGTCAAAATAGCCTCTGTTCCGGTCTACGCTCTTCGAAAGCAAGTCAACACCCGCATTCTTCGCCTGCTTCTGGCCGGCGGAATTCCCGGCGTTCTCGTGGGAGCGGTGTTGCTGAATTGGCTGAAGCGCGCCTCCGATAATCACGTGTTGTATGCGGTTCTCGGCGTCCTGATCGTCGCCACCGCGCTGTTCCGCCTCTACCGCGTGTTTCGCCCCAACATCGAAGCATCCAATCGCGAGCGTCCGCGTCTGCTGTGGTCCCTCGCATTTCCCATTGGCGCGGAAGTTGGATTTTCTTCTGCAGGCGCCGGCGCCCTGGGTTCCCTCTTGCTTCTCAGCTCTACGAAACTCAATGCTGCCGAAGTCATCGGCACAGACCTCTGCTTCGGCCTCGGTCTCTCTGCCGTGGGCAGCGCCATTCATCTCGGCGCGGGAAATTACGATCCGGCGCTTCTGCTCAAGCTGGTGATTGGCGGTCTGTGCGGCGCGTTCACCGGTTCCCTGCTGGCGGGCCGCATTGCTCAACGCCCGTTGCGCATCGCGCTTCTCTTGGTGCTCATCGCCCTGGGCTGCCAGCTCGCATTCCAAGGCTATGGGCCGGCTCTCCAGATACGTGCCATGCTGCATACACCGGCACATTGACGCTCTTCCGCGACTTCCAGTTAGCACAAACCGCCCCCTCTGGGCTACAGTGTCCGTATGACAAACGACGGCTTCGTAGCGCCTTACATGGTCACAACCGCATTTGCAATCGACGGATTCCGCATCAAGAAAACTCTCGGTATAGTCCGCGGCATCACCGTACGCTCGCGCTCTGTTTTAGGTACCTTCGCCGGAACTCTGCACACCATCGTCGGAGGCAACATCACGGCCTTCACTCAGCTTTGCGAAAAAGCCCGCACCGAAGCCTTCGATTTGATGCTGGAGCACGCCGCTGCCTTCGGCGCCAACGCGGTCATCGGCATGCGTTACGACGCCAACGAAGTCATGAATGGAGTCACTGAAGTGCTGGCCTACGGAACAGCCGTCGTCGTCGAGCCCATGTGAGAGCATCTCTAGTTACACATGACGCGTTTCGCCGTCACGC
>JAVKSW010000615.1:0-1965 GCA_039583505.1 Bryobacteraceae bacterium
GAGTCATTCCGGCAATCGCGCCCAGGGTCACCATTCAGTAGTTGTCACATGCCTTCAGGCCCGAAGCGCGCTCATGTGCGTGGGCCGGTCAGGCGATCGAAATCGATTTCCGTCGATGGCGAAGCGTCTGCCTTCAACATCGACTTCATCTGTTCCATTGCGAAATCGTGTTCTTGCGAATTGCAAGCGGCAACGCAATCCCGCGGCACGATCAGCTCCATGTCGCGCATATATGCGTCGCTGGCAGTAAACAGCACACAGCTATTCGTGGATACTCCGGTCAGAATCAGCCGCTCGGTCCCGAGATGCTTTAAAAGCAGTTCGAGAGGGGTCTGGTAAAAGCCGGAGTGCTTCGGCTTCAGGACGAAATAATCCTCTTTCGCTGGCACGAGCTGCTGGACAAAGGGACGGCCCCGGACTTTCTCTTCGAGACAGTGTTTTACGATCTCCTCAAATTTCGATTGCCACCGCCCGAAGTTGTCGTTGACGTATAGCGCCGGGATTCCGGCCGCTGCGGCTCCTTTCTTCAGAGCTGCAATCCGCGGGGCAATCGGGAGCGCTCGTTCGAAAAGCTCTTCTCCCCGGGGGAATTCAAAATCGTTGATCACATCGATCAGCAGTAAAGCGGTGTGGTGCGTGTCGGGAGCGTTGCCGTGAAGATCGTGCTGTTTGCCCGGCAGAGTAGTCACGCTAATAATTTAGCGGGCGCGATTGTGCCGCCGGCTATGCAGGTGTCAGCAGCTCGGCCGGGCGGGTGCGGCTTAAGGGCGAATAGGTTGCGCTCAGCCACGCGCCGGCATACAAGAGGCCGCCCACCACCAGCGTGAATTGCAGGCCGAAATAGATGGCGAGGCAGATGGCCGCGGCCGAGCCCATAACGCTGGAGGCGGCGTTGACCGCCCATGCCCAACGAACGGAGGCAGGCATGATCTTCTCGAGCAGCCCCAAGCCGGTGGGGAACGGCATACCCATCGCAAACCCGACGGGCGCAATCATTGCGACTGAGATCAAGACCTTCACCGGAAACGCGAGCGCCACTCCACTCTCGACAACAGGTGTGACGATCGCCGAAAGCACGATTACCGCGGCGGTAATCAGCAGCAGCACGCGTTTCAGCCGCTCCGTCTGACCGCGTACCAACCGCTTACTGGCAAAACTGCCGATGCCGCTCGAGAGAAGCATGGAGAAGATGATGACCGTCAGCGCGTCCGTGGGATGCCCGAGGAAAAGAACAAATTTTTGGATAAGAGCTACCTGGATCAGGATGTAACCCGCGCCGATAAAAAGAAAGAACAACAGCGCACGCATACTACCCTCGCCGCGCGGCAACTCATGCTTCAGCAGCACCGGCGGCAACGCCAGGATGATCAGAGTGGCCACGATGCTGATCAGAACGATTGCAAACAAAACTGGAACCGCGGAGTTGATCTTGTAATCTTCCGTTTCGCGAGAGGCGTGCAGGACAAATCGCCACAGATCGCCAGGCTGCACGGTGTAGAAGAAGAACGGACGGTCGTCGCTGACCGGGCGCACGTTGAACGGGTATGAATCGTAGAAACGATTCAAATCGTGCGCCATCAGCAGGTCGCGAAATGGACTTTCGACACTCGTTTCCGGCAGATACAGAGTTTGCATTTTGCCTATGGCCGCGGCGGTTCGAATGCGATCTACATCCGCGAGACTGAACGGCTTCCGCGCCACCAGGACGGTGTCCTGGGCTCCCCAGTGTTCCTGTTGCTTATCCCGCAATACTGCTATATTCCGGGCCGGATCCGACTGGCCGATCTGTTTCAAGGCGGCATAGGCGAGTGAAACGAGGCGCAGCGACTCGCGCGGTGGATTGAAACCCCAGCGGGTAAACGCCATCACGCCATCGTTCGTAAGGTCGGACAAATAGTCGACAAACGCGTTCGTTGTGTAGAGATTGTTTTCCGAAAGAGCGAACGCACCGGCCGCTGTCGAAGC
>JAVKSW010000616.1:0-1965 GCA_039583505.1 Bryobacteraceae bacterium
GGCCGGAGACATTCAAACACGCCAAGCCTAACAACACGCCAGTCACCGCGAAAAGCACCCATAACGGTTCCACCACCCGCCGCCGCAGCGAGGAATGACCCTGCGGAGCCGGCGTCAGCACCAGCGACGAATTCAGGAAGTTGCGTCTGCGCCGGGATGTGATCGTGGGAAAACCCGGGCGGCGCATGTCTTCTCGCAGCATCGCCTTGAACCACGGCTGAAGATCCGCCTGCGCTTCATGCAAACTCGTGCCGGCCTTTAACCGGCCTAGCACCTGCATCCAGCGCGTGCGGCGATTTAGATAATCCTGGAAGCCGGGTATCGCCTGCTCCGACATCGATGCGGGAATCCAGACCGACGGAACCTCGCCGACATCGATGCCCCGAAAGCTATCGGCAGCCACGCCGATGATCGTCATCGGATGGCTATTCACCAGCAGCTTGCGGCCAACCACATCGGGACTGCCTCCCAGCTTCATCTTCCAAAAATCGTAGGAAAGCACGGCCACTGGATTCGCGCTCGGCGCGCCATCGTCGCCAACCGCCAGCACGCGTCCCAACGCCGGCCTCACCCCGAGCACTTGAAAGTAGTTGCCGGATACAACCTCGGCAGTCGCCGGCTGAGCATCCCCGGCTGCGGTTAGGCTGACCGGTGTGAGCGCGCGGCAAAATACACCTTCAAAAACTTGCTTCTGCCCATCCAGATCGCGGCAGATAGGATAGGACATCAGATTCCAACTGCCAAACCCAGGTGCGACTTGATCTCCTTTCCAATCGATCAGCACGAGACGTTCAGGCTGCCGCACCGGAAGCGCATGCAGCAGAACTTGGTCGACGAGTGAGTAAATGGACACCGTGGCGCTAATTCCGAGCGCCAGCGAAAGCACGGCTGTGACCGTGAGTGAGGGCGTCTTGATAAAGGAGCGTAGCGTGAAGCGAAGGTCGTAGGCCAGATCTCGCGCCCATCGAGTCAACCAGACGTCTCGCACCTCTTCTTGTATTTGCGTGAAGCCGCCCAACTCCAGTACGGCTTGCCTGCGAGCCTCGGCTGCCGCCAAACCGGATCTCTCGAGATCCCCGATTCGCCGCTCGAGATGATACTGCAACTCGCGGTCCAGACCAGCCTCCAGCTTCGCGCGACGGAACCAGTTCGCCACGTTCCGGATCATCGGCTGCCCTCATTGAAGATCAGTTGGACCGCTCCCGCTAATCGCGCCCAACTATCTTTCTCGACCGCCAGTTGCTTGCGCCCGGCAGCCGTCAGCGAGTAGAACTTAGCCTCTCGACCCGTTTCCGATTCCTTCCATTCCGCCCGCAGCCATCCCCTTTGCTCCAGCCTATGCAGGGCAGGATAAAGCGAGCCCTGATTCACTTGCACCACCGACCGCGAGATTTGGTGCAGTCTCTGCGCGACCCCGTACCCGTGCGCCGGCTCCAGCGACACAATCTGCAGAATCAGCATGTCGAGTGTGCCCTGCGGAATCGGAAAGCGTGAAGATGTCAATGCCTCAACCTTCTACCCGTTTTCAGGATACAGCAGGATGGGTCGAAGGTCAACGTATATGTGCCACGAGAGAGAATGAGGCGCCGTAGTGGGCCTGTGGGCCCGCCGGCGCTGGCGCATTGCTTGAAGCCCGGCGCCCGAGGTCCGCTCTCGACAAGCAGGCGATCCTGCCTATCTCCGCACTGTCAGGACACCCACCGTCGTCATTGCCAATATGACGGTGACAATGACCGCTCTTATCCAAAAATGCACCTTCCGCGAACCGGCCGGTTCGGGCGTTTGTGCAGTCCAGGTAGCCTGAATGAGGTTCTGGAAGTCTCGCCAAAGAAGCATCACCAGCGAAGGAAAGATGATGGAAGCCGGCAGCGTTGGCCCGTAATCCGGGGGCAGGATGAAGATGTCGATCAGCAGGATGTTAACAATTACAGGTAACATCGTGACCGCGCCGAGAATAGCAGTTTT
>JAVKSW010000617.1:0-1957 GCA_039583505.1 Bryobacteraceae bacterium
GGCGGGCTCGTTCACCCTCTCGAACCGATTCGTTCAACATCCCGCCGAAGCGATAGGCGTAACCGAGTTCCCAGTGCGCTTCGGCATCGTTAGGACTGCTGTCGAGAGCGGCTCTCAATAACGGTACGGCCTGCTCAACTCTACCGGTATCGGTCAACAGATTAGCCATGTAAATGCGCGGCTCGGCCAATGCAGGATCGAGGGCGAGAGCTTTCTCATAGGCGGCCTGCGCCCTGCGATACTCGTCGCGACCGCCGAACTGCAACGAGGCGTTTGTCGTGTACGCTCTGCCCAGATGAGCCCATGTCGGTCCGTAATTTGGCTCTAACGACGCGGATTTCTCAAGCATGTTAATCGCCGTCGCATAATCACCGAGGGAATACAGGTCTACTCCGCGAAGGTAGTATTCGTACGCGGCGCGGTTTATGGGCTGATCGGGCCGGAGGCGCTTCGCTTCGGCAGGGGTGAGCTTCAGCTCCAATCCCCGAATGATCTCCTGCGCAACGCGGTCTTGCGCCGTCAGCAGTTTGTCGTAATTCAGATTGATCGTATCCTGCCAAAGCATCTTGTCGCTGTTCACGTCGACCAACTGTGCAGTGATTCGAAGGTCATTACCGTCTTTGAGAAAGCTGCCGGTGAGCAGTGTGCTCACCTTTAAATCTTTAGCGGCTTTGCGAACGTCGACTTCCGCATCGCGATACTTTTCGACGGAAGACGACGGCCGGACTGTGACGGCGTTTAGGTAGCCCAACTTCGTAATGACGGCGTCCGCGAGGGAAAAGCCGAGAAAGTCGGTCTGCGGGTCATGTCTGACGTTCCGGAATGGAAGCACCGCAAGGGTGCGCGGGCTGTCCATCGAAGTGCTTCTCCTCCGTGTCCCGAAGCCGAAGTAGCCGATCACCAGCAAAGCGACGGTCAGTGCAGCGGCGAATATCCCGAGTTTCTTCCAAACGGCGGAAAAACCTGCTTCTTGTTTGGCGCTGTCTCTCGGTACGCCGGCAAGAGCCGACTGCTGGAGCTTCGCTTGAAATTGCATATCGCCTTTGAAGCTCTGCAGATCCCCCAACAGCTCTGTCATGGTCTGATGGCGCTGACTGCGGTCCTTCCGCATCGCTTTAGTCACGATGCGCTCCAATTCACCTGGCACTTCAGGAGCGACCTCGGCCAGTGGTGGCGGTTCACCTTTCAGGATTTCCGCCAACACGTCGCTCTCAGTCTCGCCATCGAACGGCGCCCTTCCGGTGACCATCTCGTAAATGACCGTGCCCAGACTGAAAATGTCGCTTCGCGCATCCACGGCTGTGCCTCGCGCCTGTTCCGGCGACATGTACTTTGCGGTGCCCACTACCGTTCCAGGGCGCGTGTGCGAGATCGGGGGCGTTGCTGCGCCCTCGCCCAGCTCTCCGGTAGGCGGTTCGGCCAGCTTTGCAATTCCAAAATCGAGGACTTTCACGAGCGCATCGGTTCGCACAATCACGTTGTCCGGCTTGATGTCGCGGTGGATGATCCCGGATGAATGGGCGGCTTCTAAAGCGCAGGCGATCTGAATCGAGATATCAACGGCTCTGCCGAGCTGAAGGCGTCCGTTCCTCAGCTCGTCTCTAACCGTGCGTCCTTCTACGAACTCGGTAACGATGAAATGGAATCCGTTCGCGTGCGCGAATTCATAGAGAGTGACGATGTTCGGGTGATTAAGCGCGGAAACGGTCTGTGCTTCGTTCTGAAAACGCTGCAGACTTCGCTCATGCAGCACGAGGTCTCGCTTCAACATTTTCAAGGCGACCTTGCGTCTGAGGCGCGTGTCCTGAGCGAGGTAAACGTCGCCCATGCCGCCGCTGCCGAGAGCGTGAATCACCTGGTAATGACCTAATTGGGTTCCAGCCGCGATGGTCGCAGGAGCTTGTGTAATGAACCCGCGTGCCGCCTCCTGAACAGGTTTTTCGAGAAACTCCAGCGG
>JAVKSW010000618.1:0-1950 GCA_039583505.1 Bryobacteraceae bacterium
GCGGATCGGCGAAATGCAGGGAACGGAAATACGCGGCTTCGAACTTGATGGCCACGCCACCGTTGGCGCGATCGAGGTCCAGAATGCGAGTGATGAATCGAAGATATTGATCGAGGGACCCCGGCATGCGATCGAAGCCGGCCTGCTGCAACTCGCGGTGGAGCTTCTCTTCCTGCAGCGGTACGTAGACCTGTTCGTCGACGTTCTGGTGGCGAAGATTGCTGTTGTCGAAGGGAAAAAGGAACGAATCGACGAAGAAGGCCCAGAGGAAACGGCGCTTGTCGAGGTAAGGAGGCATGGAAACGCGATTGGCGATGGCAGTCTCAATGCCGAGCCGGTCCAAGATGCCGGCGAAGTAGTGGTTGCCTTGTTCGCGTCTCAATTGCGCTTTGCGTTCGACCAGCCAACGCGTGTGCTCAGGTGAAAAATCCGCATAGGGATACCCGAACAGAGCCTTGGAGGCGGCGATCAGCTCAGGATTATCGGCACGGATGCGAAGCGCAGAACTGCCCGGCGGAGACGCCATCGCATCGACATCAGGATCGTCAGCAAAGCCGGGGTGCGAGTGATTATCGAAAATCGGGATCTGTTGTATGGAGCGAAGGAGATTCGCGTAGAGCTGATGAAGGTCCTGGCCAGGATACGGAGTGGACTGCGCCGATAGGCACGACGACAAAATGCCAAGAGAGGCAAGCGTTCGAACAAGCTTCCGCATCAGAACGAGTACTTAGCCGAGAACTGCACCAGCCGGGGCGTTCCGAGACTGCTGGTAATCTGCCCGAAATTTGAGGGGCTTTCAATATCGAGGAATGCGGGATTCGCGAAATTCGCGTGATTGAAGATGTTGAAGAAGTCGGCCGTGATGCGCAGCTGCTGATACTCGGTGAGGGCGAACGCTTTGCCTGCGGAGAAATCCCAATTCTGCTGGAAAGGGCCGCGGAACGTGTTGCGACCCAAGTTTCCGAAACCGGTGGATCCATCGGGTCCGATGACCGGAGCGGGTGCAAATGCATTGATGTTCACGTAACCGTTCAAGCGGCTTTCGACACTGCCTTGCGTCATTGGATTGACGCCCAGGAGCAGAAGAGGCGTGGTCGGTGTTCCGGTACCGAGCAATCCGTACGCCGAAGCGGCGGCGGAATCGAGGACGGTGAAGGGCGCTCCGGATTGGAAGGTAGTGATGCCGGTGACATACCAGCCGGCGAGTGCCGCGTGCCTGATTCCCTTGGATTGCGCGAAGAACGGAAGCTCGTAAGTGTAGTTCACGATGAGGCGGTGGGTACGATCGAAATCGGCGAGCCCACGGGAATCCTGCAGGGTGAGCTGATTGTTGACAGCGGAGTTCAGCGATGTGTTGCCGGTGGAGGTTTCATCGATCGCGCGCGAGAAGGTATAGGCCGCCTGGAAATGCAATCCGTGGGCGAAGGAGTGAGAGAGCGTGGTCTGCAGCGAGTTGTAGATAGAGTTGGCATCGTCGGCGAAGACTTGAAAGCCGGCCACGCCGAGCCCGGGATAATGGCTGCGCGCATTTATGTTCGCCTGCGTGTTTTGGCTGATGGTGTATGGCGTTCCATCCGTCGCCGTGAGAGTGACCGGCTTCGTCCGGGCATCGTAAGCCTGGTTGATGTCCCGCGTGTCCCGTAAGTGCGTTCCCTTGGTTGCAACGTAACCGACTTCGAGCACCCAGCCTTGTCCCAGGCTCTGCTGCAGGCCGAGATTCCATTGCATGGTGCTGGGATTGACGTAGTGCGGGGGAACTTCGAGACCGAGAATGTTGACCGTGTTTCCGCTGTAGGCGGGGGACTGAGTCGTGTCGGTGGTCCTATTTCCGTTGGCATCCGCAAATCCCAACAAGCGCGAGTAAACGGGAACGAAGGAAGGATCGATGACGCCGCCAACCGGCAATCGCCCAACGCCCGTCGCAAAGATGGATGCCATTTGACCGGGCGT
>JAVKSW010000619.1:0-1944 GCA_039583505.1 Bryobacteraceae bacterium
GTGGCATCTTGCACCCAATCCTTTGTGAGTGGAGTGGGTGGATGGTGATGCAGATCATCGAGCAGCTTTGTCCCGTAGTACGCCATGGTGAACGGCTTCTGCGCAATGGTCGCCGAAATGACACCTTTTTGAATCCAGTCCATCGTTCGCTGGTCAGTATCCATCGCGATCACGGTGACTTTACCGCCCATGTTCTCCCGATTGACGACCTCGCCAACCTCCGGGCAACTGATGGCTTCGAGGCACACAAAGGCATCCACCTTGGCTTTGCTGTCGAGCAGTTTCCGCGTGGTGTCGAAGACTACCGTGGGATCTCCCTTCATGTCGACGACCTGCGTGATTTTGATGTCGGGGTGTTCCGCGAACGCGTCCTGATATCCATGTAGCCGGTCTTTCAGGTTAGGTTGGCTCGGCAACGTGAAGACGACAACGTTGCCTTTTCCGTTCAACAGTTTTGCCGCGAGCTGGCCGCCCAGCGTTCCCGCATTGTAATTGTCGGTTCCTATAAAAAACAGGCGTTTGCTGCCGGGTGCGTCCGAATCGATGGTGATCACAGGAATACCGCGCTGCAAGGCCGAATCGATGTCGGGTGTCATGATGCTTGCATCCGCGGCCGAGATGAGAATGCCGGACGGTTTCTCCGCGATGGCTTGCTGGAAATTATCGTGTTCGCCCTTGGTGTCGTATCCATCAGGCCCAGCCATTTCCGCCTTGACCTTCATCTCAGCGGCGGCATGATTCAGCCCCGCAAAGGCACTTTGCCAATACGGAATTTTCGTGTTTGTCGTGACCAGAATGTATTTCTCGTTCGGGCTGTGCGGCGATCCCGCGCACCCGGCCATGGAAAGGAACGCGGCTGGAACCAGAGCCGCTATAAATGCCCGCTGAGCTGTTCGCATTTCGTGTACCTAGCGCGGGAGTATATCACGCCCGCGCACTCTTTCGACTCTGTATAAAATGCGAGTCGAGCCTCCGTGTTTTCTGAATCTGTCTCCGGGACTCCGTTCGCGGAAAGTTCGGTTGTCGGTTTCATTCATGAGCCGCCTGCGCCTGCCGGCAAGGCGTTGGTTTTGACTCACGGCGCCGGGGGTAATTGCCGGGCACCGCTGCTGATTGCGGTCGCCGCCGCATTCTGTAATGCGGGCTATCGGGTGCTGCGCTGCGATTTGCCTTTCCGCCAACGCCGCCCGTTCGGTCCTCCGTTCCCAAAAGCCGCCGCCGAAGATCGTGCGGGGCTGAAAGCTGCAATCGCCGCGATGCGGACACAAATTGACGGTCCCGTTTACCTGGGCGGCCATTCGTATGGCGGACGGCAGGCAAGCATTCTGGCCGCGGACGAGCCCGGATGCAGCGATGGTTTGCTCCTTCTGTCGTATCCGTTGCATCCTCCGAAAAAACTCGCGGACCTTCGAACCGGCCACTTCTCCCATCTGCGAACTACCGCGCTTTTCGTTCACGGCACGACAGATCCATTCGCATCCAATGAGGAGATGCAGGCTGCCGTACAACTGATCCCCGCTCGGACGCACGTTGTGACGATCGAGCGTGCCGGCCACGATCTGGCGCGCGGCCACTTCGATATCGAGCGCGAAGTGGTGGCGAATTTCGAAAAGCTCGTGCGGGTTTAAGTAGCGCAAGGCGACGAGAATCCGTTGTTATACTCAGGTTGTTTCTGCACGCTGCCGGAGTGGCGGAACTGGCAGACGCACGGGACTCAAAATCCCGCGGGATTCACTTCTCATGAGGGTTCGACCCCCTCCTCCGGCACCAAACAATTCGGTCAACAGCCCAATCGTCGCCGGCCGGTGACACTGCGGGCAGTAAGCTTGCCGCGCGATCGAGATGTGAGGCGGTTCAGGCAGCTCTTTCGGCGGCGAGGACGCGTTCCACGCGATCGGTGCGCTCCATTCCGGGCGTTTCGAGGCGCGCGTTCAGGAAAAATCG
>JAVKSW010000620.1:0-1942 GCA_039583505.1 Bryobacteraceae bacterium
GACCTTCGCCGCGCCGGTCGCCACCCGGGCGCGGACCGCCTCCACCGCGCTGATCGCGGCCACGGTCGCCACCGCGTCCTTCGCTACCGCGTGCTTCCCCAGTACGATCAGGGCCTCTGGGGCCACCGCCAGGACGATTCTCTCGGGGAGGGCGGTTGTCTGTCTTTTTCTCTTCCGTTTCGGGCATGTTCCAATTCCTTTGGGTCGAAAGCTCTCGTCTGTTACCGCGCGGTTCCCGCTGCCATCCGCGCCCATTCGAGTCCCACCCGGGCGGAGGGCCGCAGCTTCAGAGCTGCCGTTCTCCTGCCGATCAAGCTGGCGATGACGGCGGCTCGAACATTGTTCACTTCCTTGCCGCGCGACTGCGGGATCACCCGGGAAAGCCGGAGGTAAGTGCGCCATGGCTTGTCGACACGCACCGCTTTTCGCCGACCCGCGCGCGCGGAAAACGCTTCCCGGTACACGGAAGCCAAGTCATGAATGTAATCGGGCGAGTATCCGAATTCGCGTACCAGCCGCACCAAAGTGCTCTTCAACTCTTCGGCCTCACCCAGCCGCTTCCATTCGAGGGTCCGTCCAAAAACGTGAAACGTTCCGTTCTCAATGGCCTTTGCATAGCGTAGTTGTTGGGCGGCATTTCTAAAGACTTCGGCTACCGGAGCTTCGATCTCCGGTGCAATGGCCAGGGCCATGCTGATGGTTTTTCCTTCCAGGCCGGCGACGCCTTCGAGGTTCTGCTCCACAAATCTTTCAAACAGGCGCTCCAGCTTGTGCGCCAGCATCAGCAGGGCGTCCCAGGTTCCGATGACGGCGAAATCGTCGCCTCCGCGATACAAAATGCTGACATTTCGCCAGAAGCCTTTCATGGTACAGAGCAGGGAGAGCTCGCCGGCAAAAAATTCCTTGAACAAAACGGAGAGCTGGATATGATCTTCGATGGTCGCGGCGCGCTTTAACTGCGCGTCGAAATGGTCGACATCGCCTCTGAGGATGCCCCAACGCGGCGTGCCTTCCGCGCGCGCAGCCAATTCCGGAGGGGCGGCGGGATTTCCCGCGTCATCGAGAGCAAAGCGGCGCGGAAACAGAATGCCTTCCTCCGCGCTCGATTGCTCCAATAATGCCCAGGTATATTGCCCTCCATCCCAACTCAAGTGAGCAGGACGATCAGCCGACCACCCGACAGTGGAAGCCGACGGCAACCGATGGGCGAATTCCGCGAAGTAGGACTGAACGAGCGATTCCGAATTTCCGGCGACGGGCGAAAAGAAGCTTGCGACTTCAGACTCGGCCGCGAGAGGCGCCGAGATCCTGGCGAGCAGCGCATCGTCCAGACGTTTGCGCGCAACCGGCCAAGCTCCAAGGTTTTCGGTGGTGGCCCAAACGAATCGAAGAGTTCCGCCCGAAAGCTGAGCGAGAGCGTGCGCAACGCGCGTCAGCAGCTCATTTGCGCGAGGCACGTCCTCTTCGGCCAGAACCAACAGAAATTGTTCGGCGCTGCTGGAGCCGAGCAGCATGCGCGAGAGCCGCAGTTGGGCGAGAAGAGCGCGCGGCATAACTTCGCAAAACAGGTTGAGCCAGGCGCAGCGTCCAACCAGCGCGCCGCCGTCGTCGGGATGCTCGGAAGGCTGCCAGGCGAGAAACTCGTCGGCACCGAGCAGTTGAGCTTGCAGAAAAACTTGCAGCGACATGACAGACGGTCGTGGCGACCCGCAAACGAGCGGGCTTAGCGTTAGTTAGCGAGAACTTTATCAGGCTAACACAGGCAGCGGAGCCACTCGATTTACGTGCCAGCGATGTACGATCCGCTGGTACGGACGTTCTGCTTCGATCTCAATTTCGATTCGCGCTTGCCAGGCGGGCGGCTCAGTTGCGTTCGGGTTCGACGAGCAGTTGGGTGAGCTGTCGAATGGGGCCGATGTGGCCGGTACCGGCGGCTTCCTCG
>JAVKSW010000621.1:0-1942 GCA_039583505.1 Bryobacteraceae bacterium
GTGTCTGTTTCGTCGAGGGGACCGACAGACTGAAGCCGTTGTCTTCGACATAGAAGAGCATGGGCAACCGTAGCGTTGTGGCGATATTCAATGCCGACCAGAAGCCGTTTGTGGCGACCGATCCATCGCCGCCGAGCGCCACTGCAATTGAGCCCTGGTATTGCTCGTTGTGCAACGTGTTGCGGTGGTAAACAATCGCGCGCGCCCAACCTGCGGTCGTGGTGTACTGCGTTCCAACTCCGCCGGCCATGGGAAGAACCGTTGGACCGCTACTCCGCGGCAGATTGAACACCACGCCGATGTCACGGCCATCGCTGACACCTCCGGATTTCGCCATGTCGCTCGCCAGCGCGTCCGCGACGGTTAGACCGAGTGAGAGCAACAGGGGCCGGGAACGATAGTATCCACTGACGCCGTCGCGGGCGCCGGTCAACAAAGTAGCCAGCAGAAGTTGTCCCAGTTCATGCCCGCGCGCCGAGAACTGATACAGAACTTTCTTCTCCGGCAGGAGCTTCGTTTCCTCGAAATCATCGAGTGCCCGTGAGGTGAGGAACAGGCGCGCGATGCGCCTCCAATCGAAGCGCGGATCTGGTTCGTGGCGCGGTGAGCCGTTACGGGCGGAGACGTCAACGTTCGTATGCGTCGAAAGGGAGCTCATGACTGCATCAAGCAGTTTTTTCAATTATGGCGTCACGGTAGACCGGCCACAACCATTCCCGGTACGCGGGCATCCGGCCGCGCGTCGCATCCAAGTACAGTGTGCGCAGTTTCTCCGTGACCGGGCCGGTCTCGCCGTCGCCGACAGTACGGTGATCGACGCTCACCACGGGCGCAACTTCTACCGCTGTGCCGGTGAAGAAGATCTCGTCAGACATGTAAAGCTCGCTGCGGTCGATGGAGCGCTCCACAACTTCGAGCTTCAATTCTCTTCGCGCCAGCGCCATCACGCTGTCGCGGGTGATTCCTTCGAGGATGTTATCGGTCACGGGCGGCGTGATCAGCTTCCCGTTACGCACCATGAAGATGTTGCAGGTAGCGCCCTCGGCGACGTGACCGTCCTGAGTGAGAAAGATGGCCTCATCGTGGCCGTTGCGCCGTGCTTCGTCGCCTGCCAGCACGCTGTTCACGTATGCACCGCAGATTTTCGCGCGTCCCGGGATCATCGTGTCGTCGATGCGGCGCCACGCCACCACGCCCGCTTTCAGCCCCTTTTGACCTTCAAAGTAGTCGCCAAACGGGATGGCGGTGATGCAGCACGCATCGTTGTCATCCGCCGCCACGCCGATTCGCACCGCCGACTTGTACGCGATCGGCCGGACGTACACGTTCGACTGGAATCGATTGCGGCGGCAAAGCTCGGCGGTGATCTCGCATAGGTCAGTCGCCGATTGCGGAATGTTGATCCGCAAAATGCCGGCATTGCGCTTCCAGCGCCGGTAATGGTCGAGCACCCGGATCAGGAGCAGGTCTTTCTGTTTCCCGTCGTAGTAACCGCGAATGCCTTCGAACACGCCAGTGCCGTAGTTGAAGGCATGGGTGAGGATGCTCACGTTCGCTTCCGCGAGGCGGACGAATCGGTTCTGGAACCAGACGATGGTGTTCGGGTTGGGCGCCTCAGGCTTCACACATTCAGTGTACGCCTAAAAAGCACCACGTGGAAGTGGTGCTTGCAAGCCACGCGGGCTCGCGATGATCACGCCGATTGCATCGAATCCCGCCGGAGGCGGTACTTTTCGCAATTGGCGAGATGCCCATCAACGTGACGCTGCTCTCAGAACGGGTTGTTCAACGCCCTGGAAACTCGGATTGCAGAAGAGCCTTAACACCTTCCGGACCAGTTAGCTTCAAAACCCAATCGGTCTGACTGCCAGAAGCTGAAAGTTGAAACGTCAGAAACGGACAGCACAGGCGTTCCATACTGATCCACTCGGCGACCTCAAGC
>JAVKSW010000622.1:0-1941 GCA_039583505.1 Bryobacteraceae bacterium
GACGATAGCCGCGCGTAAGGACGGCGGGCGCGAAGCCTCTATCGTTCAAGCGTCTGGCCAAATAGACGGTGAATGGCGTCTTGCCCGATCCGCCGATGGTGATTCCGCCAATGCTCACGACCGGCGCGGCGAGCGCGGGGCGGGCCTCGGCATAACGCTCAAAACGGCGTCTTCTGATTGCTCCACCCGTCCGCCAGGCGAATGCAAGGGCGGCGAAAATCGTTCGGATGAAAGGCCCATGAGCGCGCCTCAGGCTGGCAGCGTAGTAAAGGGGCAGGAGAGCACTCGTTAGCCTGTCAGATACGCCTCTTTGGCATTCGACAAGTTTGCAAGCGTGCTCGCCCAATTCCCGTGCGCGGTTGCGGTTCACCAACAACTCGCGAACAGCGGACAGCAAATCGGCCTCGCTCTCGACTTGCATAACCGCGTCCGATGCAAGGAAGTCCGCCGCCACGGTTCCAAAGTTGTGCATGTGCGGTCCGATAATGATGGGCACGCCCGCGGCGGCTGGTTCTATGATGTTGTGGCCGCCTCGCGGTGCGATAGACCCGCCCACGAACACGACATCGGCGATCGGGAATATGCGGGAGAGCTCGCCAATGGTATCCAGCAGCAGCACGCCGGGAAGCTCGAGAGCCAGCGCTCGTTTTGGCGTTCCGTCGGTGCGGCGAACGAAAGGAATCCCGCTGCGCTCCAGCTTCTGCGCGACAACAGTGAAGCGCGCCGGCTGCCGCGGAGCAAGAATGAGCAGCAGGCGTGGAAACTCCTCCACCAGCGCCTGGAAGATTCGTATAACGATGTCGTCCTCGTCGATGGAATGGGGTTTTATGCTACCGCGTTCATTTGGGCCAACGGTGCTTGCTGCAATCCAAACGTGGTCCGCTCCGAAAGTTTCGATCCGAATGGGAGACCGGGCAGCCGACGCATCATATTTCAGATTGGCTTCGACATGCAACTTCGACGCAGGAACCCCGAGGCGTGTGTAGCGCTGGTAATCGGTTGCGCTTTGGACGGAAACACTGTCGGCCAAACGAAGTATTGGACCGAAAAACCACCTCCAACGCCCATAGCGGGGCCAGGTGCGATCGGAAATGCGGCCGTTTACGATCGCGAGGCGAGCACCCATATTCGTCGCTTGCGCATAGAGGTTGGGCCAGATCTCCGTCTCGAGCACGATGAGCAGCGCGGGCCGTATCGCTTTCAGAACCCTTCGTACGCACGAGACATAATCGAGCGGAGAGTAGAAGAGACCTGCCAGAACCGAGTCAAGATCGCGCTCGGCAGCTTTGCGGCCGGCGATTGTCGCCGTCGAGAGATAGATGGCGGCGAGTGGCTGCTGGCGGCGCAGTGCTTCGATGAGAGGAATGGCGGAGGCAACCTCGCCAACCGAGACCGCATGTAACCAGATGGAACCTGCGTTCGTCCGAGTGAACGATCGGGGGAGAAGACCGAGTCGCTCGGCGAAGTGCGACCAATATTCGCGCTGCACTACCAAACGCGCGATGAAATAGAGAACGGTGAAGGGAAATGCTGCGAATTGGACTAATCGATAGAGGAGAAGAGTGCGCGTGATTCCAGGAACTCGGTTCGTGATTTCGAGTATAGCGTTGGCTTCTGTGTTGGCGGGTGTCTTGGCCACGATGCGTGGAGCGGGAAGCGACAACCCGTTCAAGCCACGCGCGGCGGCTGAATACGCTCACCAAACATCGGAGGAAGTTACGGTCGGCGCGAAGCCATATGACAACGAGGAATTGACCACAGAGGCGTTCGGGAAGAAAACGGACTTGCTGAAGTACGGTGTACTGCCGATTCTGATCGTGGTCGAGAACAAGCGAGCGAAACCTCTCGATTTGCGTGATTTGGAAGTGAATCTGGTGGGCGCCGATGGTCGGCACGTGAGCGCCGTGGCCCCGGAATACATTCCTTCTTTAGGAAGGCGGC
>JAVKSW010000623.1:0-1940 GCA_039583505.1 Bryobacteraceae bacterium
GAAACGATGCCCGATCGCGTCACTTCGATTTCGCCGTAGCTGCTCATCACATCGACGAACTCATCCAGCTTCTCCGGGTCACCCGTCGCTTCGAGCGCGAAACCTTCTACAGTCGAATCCACCACCCGAGCCTGAAAAATCTCAGCTTCTTTTAGAACGGCCGTGCGGTTTTGCTGGTTCGTACGCACACGCACCAGCACCAGCTCGCGGTTTACGGCCGCCCCCTCGGTCACGTCCATGGCTTGCAGCACATTGATCAGCTTGTTCATCTGCTTGATCACTTGCGCGCGAATGTTCTGCTCGACATCGACCGTAATCGTCATTCGCGAGAGCGTCGCATCCAGCGTGCGAGCGACGGTCAGGCTTTCAATGTTGTACCCGCGCTGGCTCAGCAAGCCCGTGACGCGCATCAAAGCGCCAGGCTTGTTTTCCATCAGAACTGAAATGATTTGCTGCACGTTCCCAACTTTCGCGATCGGCCTACGCTACACTTCGACGGGCTGTGGCGCACGTAATACCATCTCGTTGATTGCTCCGCCCGCCGGCACCATTGGGAACACGTTCTCGAATGGCGATACTTTCACGTTCAGCAGATAAGGCCCTGGTTCCGCGACTGCCTCTTCGAGCGCACGGGGCATTTCACGCACCGCATCGACGGTTCTCCCCTTAAAACCGTACGCCCCGGCGAGTTTCTCTACCTCGGGAAATGAATCCAGCTGCACGTGGCTGAGCCTGTTGTTATAGAACAGCTCCTGCCACTGCCGGACCATCCCCAAATATCCGTTATTCATGACCACGATTTTGATGGGCAGGGCGTGGTTGGCAATGGTTGCCAGTTCCGGTATCGACATCTGAAAGCCGCCGTCGCCAACCACCGCGAATACCAGCTTGTCCGGTCGTGCGAATTGCGCGCCGATGGCGGCGGGCAGGCCGAATCCCATCGATCCCAGTCCGCCTGAATTGATCCATAAACGCGGCTCGTTGAAGCGAATCAACTGCGCCGCCCACATCTGATGCTGGCCGACGTCGCTCGCCACAATCGCTTGTCCATTCGACAGGCGATCGATTTCCGCCATCAGGTGCTGCGGCTTGATCTCGGTGTCCGAAGTCTCGGGCGCCAGCGGGTGTTCGTCCTTCCATTCGCGAATTTGCTTCCACCAGGCTTGGCGCGTTGCCGCATTCCTGGCTTTCATGGAAGGCGCAAGCTGCTGCATTTCCGCAAGCAGTCTTGGCAGCACACGCTTCACGTCTCCCACGATCGGCAGATCCGGATGACGATTCTTCCCGATCTCCGCCGGATCGATGTCCACATGAATCACTTTCGCGTGTGGCGCGAACGCAGAGAGGCGTCCGGTCACCCGGTCATCGAATCGTACGCCCAGCGCAATGATCAGGTCGGTGTGCGAAAACGCCATGTTGGCCGCATAGCTGCCGTGCATCCCCGGCATGCTGATGAAATTTGGATGCTCCGCCGGCAGCGCACCCAGCCCCATGAGCGTGCACACCGCGGGTGCGTCCAGAGCTTCCACAAACTGCCGCAGCGCGCCGCTTGCGTTTGCCGCAACCACGCCGCCACCGGCGTATACAAACGGCCGCTCCGCTTCCCATATCATTTGTGCCGCGCGGCGTATCTGCCCGCTGTGCCCTTCGCTGAATACCCTGTAGCCCGGCAGGTGGATCTCGGTCACCGGCGCGTAATGAGCCTGAGCTTGAAAAACGTCCTTTGTGACATCAACCAGGACCGGCCCCGGCCGTCCCGAGGCCGCAATGTAGAAGGCCTCATGAATCACCTGCGGAAGATCGCTGACGTTCTTGACTAGAAAATTGTGCTTTGTCGCCGAGCGGGTGATACCGAACGTATCCGCTTCCTGGAACGCATCGCTGCCCATCAGTTTGGTGGTCACCTGTCCGGTGAGAGCCACCACCGGAATGGAATCCAT
>JAVKSW010000624.1:0-1921 GCA_039583505.1 Bryobacteraceae bacterium
TGATCGAACGCGATTTCGAGCTCATACAAAGCATCCATGCGGGCTTCGTCTACGCGCGGATACTGGCTGGTCGGGCCAATAAAGGAGCCTGAAAACAGGAATGAAAGCGACGGGTGATTCTGCCAGAAAGCCACCATGCTGCGCAGCAGATCAGGCCGGCGCAGCAGCGGACTATCAGCAGCAGTGGCACCGCCGAGTACTATATGATTGCCTCCGCCGGTCGCTGCGTGCCTCCCGTCTTGCATGAATTTTTCTGCCGTTAGCCGCGCCCGGCGCGCCTCCTCGAAAACCAATGTGTTTATTTCCTGCAGTTCGTCCCAGCTGCTCGCGGGAGGAAGGTTCACCTCAATCACGCCAGGATCCGGTGTGACACTGAAAGACTTTAACCGTGGATCCGACGGCGGTGGGTAGCCCTCGATCCACACAGGCCTGTCGAGATATATGCAAGTCTCCTCAACAGCGGAAAGCAAATCGAGATAATCCGGTAGCTTCGGCGTGTACGGGAGGAACACATGCAATCGGCCTTCGCGAGCTTCCACGCACAAAGCAGGCCGCACTGCTGATTTCGATGACTCACTGACGATAGGCGGTGCGGGTAAGGGATCGTCGGCCGGGTTTGCCTCGAAAAGATCCATGCGCGGGGCCTTATGTGATGGCAGTCGCTCGCGATCGGCAAAAGGATCGTCCTCATATTCATACTGGATGTCGTCCGGCGCAACCCAGGGCAGCGAATCGAGCGGCAGACGGTAGCCGATCGGCGAATCGCCTTGAAGCAGCAACAACCGTTTCGGACGGAGAAACCATAACTGGCTCGACCAGTAGAGCCGGCTCTCATGCTGTCGCCGGCGAATAGGGAGCACATACCCAACCGGTTCGGCCAGACCGCGCTCGAACACGCGCGCCAGCTCTTCCCGCTCGCGCGCATTCGCTAGCTTCGAATCCACAGCGTCTACGTTGATCGGAAGCCGCCTCTCTTTCCATAGATAGTAGAAAGCATCCTCAAACGCGGCAATAATGTTAGTCGAACTCACCTGAAGACGGCGTGTCAACGCCTCCATAAATTCAAATGCGTCTGCGTTGTGCAGTCCGTAATCCTGGTCTTCTTGGGCGATGAGATCGCCACGCTCCCAAACTGGAATGCCGTCGGCCCGCCAGTGACAACTTAGCGCCCATCGTGGCAAAACTTCGCCCGGGTACCATTTGCCCTGGCCAAAATGAAGCAGAGCTCCCGGCGCCGCTTTTTCCTGAATTCTGCGAATTAGAGTTACGGCGCGGTTTCGCTTCAATGCACCCATCGCGTCACCGTTCCATTGCGGGCTCTCCGGCTCGTCGAGACCCACGAACGTCGGCTCGCCGCCCATGGTCAGGCGCACGTCTCCAGCTGCAAGATCGGCGTCCACGACGTGCGCAAGCTGCTCGATTTGGCTCCATTGCTGATCCGCATACGGCTTCGCCACCCCTGGCGTTTCGTTCATCCGGTGGGCCGATAACGAGTAGCTGAACTCCACCTCCGAAGGCTCGACTGAGCCCGTGATGGGCGCCGCATCGGAAGCTTCTGGCGTGCATGCCAGAGGGATGTGGCCTTCCGCCGCGAGCAATCCCGAAGTGGGATCAAAGCCAATCCAGCCCGCACCCGGCAAATATACTTCTGCCCATGCGTGCAGAGCGACGGAATCCTTCGAAGGTGCCGCCGCCGTTTCAATCGCGGGTTCCTCCGATGCCAGTTGGATCAGGTACCCGGAGACAAAGCGTGCCGCGAATCCGAGTTGCCGAAGGATCTGGACCAGCAACCAGGCCGAATCGCGGCATGAACCGCTGCGTCGGCCGAGGGTCTCCTCGCAGCTTTGAACACCCGGCTCCAAGCGCACCACGTAGCCGATTTCATCCCGCACGCGTCGATTCAGATCGACCAAAAAGTCCA
>JAVKSW010000625.1:0-1874 GCA_039583505.1 Bryobacteraceae bacterium
CGGCCGCGAGAAACGCCGCAAATAAAGGATGCGGCTCCAGCGGCTTCGATTTAAATTCCGGGTGGAACTGGCACCCCAGATACCACGGGTGATCCGGCACTTCGCAGATCTCGACATAGACGCCATCCGGTGTCTGGCCGGTCAGCCGCATTCCCTTGCCCGTGAGCGTGTCTTCAAACTCGCGGTTGAATTCATAGCGATGCCTGTGCCGCTCGCTGATCTCCGTCGCTTGGTACGCCTGCTGCGCGAAGCTGCCCTCGGCCAGTTGGCATGGATAGGCGCCCAGCCGCATGGTGCCGCCCAGCTCATCCACTCCCTTCAACTCGCGCAATTTATAAATCACACGATCGGGCGTCGCCGGGTTGAATTCGGTGGAGTCCGCATCCGCCAGCCCGCAAACGTTCCGCGCAAACTCGATGACCATCGTTTGCATGCCCAGACAAATGCCGAAATAGGGAATCTTATCTTCGCGCGCGCATCGTATCGAGTTCAACATCCCTTGAATGCCGCGTTTTCCGAATCCGCCCGGCACCAGTATCCCGTCGAACCCGCTCAAGAACTCGCGGCAGTGCGGCCATTCCATCCGCTCCGCTTCAATCCACTCGATGTTGACGCGCGCCTGGTGCGCGATACCGGCGTGCAGCAGCGCCTCTTTCAGACTCTTGTAGGAATCCTCATACTCCACGTACTTGCCGACCAGCCCGATGCTCACCTCGCGCGTTGGATTGTGCATCCGGTTCAGCATGTCGAGCCACCTCGACAGGTTGCGCGGACCCGGCTGTACGTGCAGCATGCGCAGAATGCTCTCATCCACGCCTTGTTCGGCAAATACCATCGGAATCTCGTACACCGAATCCACATCTTTCGCCGTGACCACTCCGCTCACATCCACATCGCAGAAAAGCGCGATCTTCTCTTTCACCTCGTCCGGCAAGGCGCGTTCCGAGCGGCACAGCAAAATATCCGGCTGAATGCCGATCGCCCGCAATTCCTTCACACTATGCTGCGTTGGCTTGGTCTTCAGCTCCTGTGCCGCCGCAATCCAGGGCACCAGCGTCAAATGCACGAACAGTGTATTTTCACGGCCTTCTTCATGCCGCATCTGGCGAATGGCTTCAATGAACGGAAGCGATTCGATGTCGCCCACCGTGCCGCCAATCTCCACGATCGCGACGTCCACATCCGCCGCCACTTTCCGGCACGCCGCCTTGATCTCGTTCGTAACATGCGGAATCACCTGCACCGTTTTTCCCAGATAATCGCCGCGCCGCTCGCGCGTGATGATGTTTTCGTAAATCCGGCCGGAAGTCAGATTGTTGCTTTGCGTCAGTGCCGCGTGCGTGAAGCGCTCGTAATGCCCCAAGTCGAGGTCAGTCTCCGCGCCATCATCGGTGACGAACACTTCCCCATGCTGAAAGGGGCTCATCGTACCCGGATCGATATTCAGGTACGGATCGAATTTCTGCAGAGTGACGCGCAACCCGCGGCTTTCGAGCAGGCAGCCGATCGACGCGGCCGCGATTCCCTTACCTAACGAAGAAACCACACCGCCCGTAACAAAAATGTACTTAGACATGAGCTCCTCCGAGAACCGCTGCCTCCTTCATCACCCGAATCCGAACGAATTTGATACCACCGAAAAAAGCTGATTCACTCGCTCCAGGTCTTCCGGCGTGTCTACGCCCAGCGATTCATAATCCGTCTCGACGACCCGGATCCGATACCCATTCTCAATGGCGCGCAACTGCTCCAGCCGTTCGGCCGTTTCGAGCGGGCCCACGGTCAGATCCGGATAGCTCACCAGAAAATCGCGCCGGTAAACGTACAGTCCAATGTGCTTGAAGAACAGCGGTAATCCACTGCGGCCGTCGCGC
>JAVKSW010000626.1:0-1855 GCA_039583505.1 Bryobacteraceae bacterium
ACATCGATTCGCTTTCCATTAGGGAACTCACGGTGGACAGCCTTACGGTAAAGAATTTACGCGTTCTGAACCGGTCGTAGACGGCGACAGCGGATCAGCGGTGGAAGATTCAAACGGCAGTCACTGGTGGATCGCACAACGCCTATCGAAGATGTATCGCACGAGGAATCGGATCGGCGCTTCAGGCGGGGTTGTTCGCCAGTTCGCGGTACAGCCACGCTTTGGCCATCCGGAGCTCGCGGTGAACGGTCGCCGGCGAGATGCCGAGCACCGCGGCCGTCTCGTCATACGTGAGTCCCCCGAAAAACAACAGTTCGACGATCTCACTCTTGCGCGCATCGTTCGCAGCCAGGCGTTGAAGCGCTTCATCGAGCTCGACCAATCCAGCCGGGGCTTCCGGGCCAACCAGAACCGCCTCGTCAAGAGCGATGCGCTCGACCCCCGCGCCGCGCTTCTGCCGCTTCATAGCCTTCGCATGATCGACCAGGATATGGCGCATCACGCGCGCCGCCACCGAATAGAAATGAACTCTATCTTGCCACGCGATATCGGAATCGACCAGTCGCAAATACGCTTCATGCACCAGCGCCGTGGCTCGCAGCGTGTGATCCGGCCGCTCGGCCATCAAGCAGCGCGAGGCCAACTTGCGAAGCTGACCATAGACCACCGGCATCAGTTCATCGAACGCTTGCTTGCTGCCACCCGCGATCTCATGCAGAAGCCGGGTGACCGCCTGCCGGTCCACCGGAGTGACGACTTGCTGCGCATCGCGCTCAGGCTCCACTCTTCGACAGCCTCCGTTTCCTTCACAGTATAAGCACGCGGAGAGCGCGCTCCGGCTAGAGATAGGATTGTGGCATGGAAGCACACACTCCTAAGCGAGAAGCGATTGAGCGATTCGTGCAGCATGAGAGCGGGACCCTCAAGAATTGGATCGTCCGGGTGGTGGATGACTCCCATGATCCGATCGTCCGTTTAAAGGCATGGCGAGATGACAAACCGGAAAGCGAGCCGGAGAAGTCGCTCGAAGTGCACACGCGCCAGGTGAGGCTGGCTGACGACGAGCCGGACGAAGGAACCAAGACGCTGATCCGCCGTTGGCTTGCTTCCCTCTAATACAATTGATTTGTCCCATCTGCGGTTCCGACAAAGTCGTTGGGCAATTCCAGGTGCGCGATTATCAGGTGTTCCGGTGTTTTGAGTGTGGCGTAGAGGTCCTCCATCCCCAGCCGAGCCCCGACGTTCGGGCCGCGATCTATTCAGCAGAGTACGTTTTCAGTGCCGCGGAGGGCATTTCCGAAACTGATATCTTTCGGCTAAAGCGCCGCACTGCGGAACTGTACGTCCGAAGGCTTCTCTCAATGCAGCGCGGCCAGACCGGCAGGCTTCTCGAAATTGGATGCGGCTTGGGCGACTTCCTTTTGCAGGCCCATGCGCGAGGATTTCAGGTCAAGGGCATTGAGACCTCTGAATATGCGGCTGCCGCGGCGAATCGCCGCCTGGGCTTTGCGGCTGTAGAATGCGGTGAAATCGACACCGTGGGCTTGCCCGAAGGCGAATTCGATATCGTCGCTTTTTCGGATGTAATCGAGCACGTCCCCGACCCGAGAGCCTTCCTCCAGCACGTTCATCGTTCTCTACGTCCAGCAGGACTTGTGTTTCTCGCGACCCCCAGCACCGATAGCTGGTCTCGCCGCTTGATGGGTAGGCGATGGATGGAGTACAAAACGGAACACCTGTTTTACTTCAATCGCCGGTCCCTCAGCCGCTTGCTCACTGAATGCGATTTCGGAGGCGTGGAGTTTCATAGAAACTTCAAGACACTGTCGCTCAATTACGTGCGTGCTCACTTCCG
>JAVKSW010000627.1:0-1849 GCA_039583505.1 Bryobacteraceae bacterium
ACCGAAAGAAGCCCCTGGCGGTGCTTACGAGCGCTGCTCCAGAGGCGTCCACGGCAGACCCGTGGGTGCTCCCGTGTATTCCGCGCGCGGGCGAATCAGCCGGTTGTTCCTGTATTGCTCGAGAATATGAGCAGTCCATCCCGACATGCGGCTCACGGCAAAAATTGGGGTGAAAAGATCCACCGGAATCCCGAGCGAATAGTACGTCGATGCGGAATAGAAATCCACGTTGGCGTTCAAGCTTTTCAAATCGTGCACCGTCTGTTCTACGCGCGAGGATTTTTCGTACAGATCCGTGTGCCCGGTCCGCCTTCCCAGTTCTTCGCTCATTTTCTTCAGGTGAATCGCTC
Source organism: Bryobacteraceae bacterium (assembly GCA_039583505.1). Classification (GTDB taxonomy): domain Bacteria; phylum Acidobacteriota; class Terriglobia; order Bryobacterales; family Bryobacteraceae; genus Bog-105. Next base: position 351 of record JAVKSW010000627.1, read on the forward strand.
TCGGGTCGAGTACCTTGTAAACCCGATGTCCAAAGCCGGAAACTTTCTTCTTGTTGTTCAGGTCGTCTTTCACCTTTTGAACCGCGTCGTCGGGCGACTTTGTCGCGAGCAGCATCCGGATGACGTCTTCATTCGCCCCGCCATGTAACGGTCCCTTTAGAGCGCCAATCGCCGACGTAACAGCGGAATAAATATCCGACAAGGTCGCCGCGGTGACGCGCCCCGCGAAAGTGGAAGCATTCAGTTCGTGGTCCGCGTGCAGAATCAGAGCCACATCGAAGACACGCTCCATCACGTCGTCAGGCCGGTTGCCGCACAAGGTGTAAAGGAAATTCGCCGCATAACGGAGCTCCGGGTCGCCCGGCAAAACTTCTTTACCGTTTCGCAGCCGGTCGAAGCTCGTAACTATTGTCGAGACCCGTGCCATCAGCTTCACGGCCTTCTTCACGTTCGCTTCCCGAGAGTTGTCCCCCGCAAGAGGGTCGTACAGGCTCAGCATTGAAACGGCCGTGCGCAAAACATCCATCGGCTGAGCGCCTTTCGGAACGTTCTTTAAAAAACTCGTGATCTCAGCGGGCAAACCACGCTCGGCCACTAACGATTTGCGCAGCTCCGCCAACTCCTTTTCCTTCGGCAATCGCCCATTCCACAGGAGGTAAATGACCTCCTCGAAGGTTGCGTTCTCCGCCAAAGTATCGATGTTGTAACCGCAATAGCTGAGGACGCCTTGATTGCCGTCGATGTAGCAGATCTCCGAAGATGTCGCGACAACGCCTTCGAGACCTGCACCTGCAGTCGCCATGAACGTGGGCTCTCCGCTTTGATTCTATATAACTGCTTGCGCTAAGCCTCGCGTGACCACTCCGCTAATCGCCATTCAACTCGCGCCAGCGGTGAACCAGGTCTTGGCAAGCGCTGCGCCAGTTCGGGAAATGGAACTGGAAACCGGCGTCCAGCAGTCGTCGTGGCACAACTCGGCGGCTCTTGAGCACCAGTTCGGTTTCCGTACGAAGCAACGCGGCGCCCATCTCCAGTATCCAGTTGGGCGCGGGCAGACCGATGTAGCTCGTACACCACGCATGCCGCAGGCTCGACATGAATTCTCGATTCGTCACTGGGCAGGGCGATGCAACGTTAACCACGCCATCCATGTCATCGTGTGCAATCACAAATTCGATCGCCCGCACGAAATCGGCATCGTGAATCCAGGAGATGTATTGCTTGCCGGAACCGATTGCGCCGCCAAGGCCCCAGCGCACCAGCCGCAGCAGATGATCGAACACCCCACCTCGGTCCGGGCTCATCGTCATCACGCTACGCAGCGCCAGCTTACGCGTATTCGGCGTGTTCGCGGCAAAGAACGCGCGCTCCCAACTGGTTGCCACATCTATGCTGAAGTTCCACGTGCTAGGCGCGTCCGGTTCGTGGCCGCCCAGCTCACCCGTTAACTCGTCCATCGGGCGGTCGAACGAATGCCGGTAGATGGTTGCCGTACTAGC
>JAVKSW010000628.1:0-1837 GCA_039583505.1 Bryobacteraceae bacterium
CGATATCGCATTCGGCCCGTCGGGTAGCAGCATCACGGTCTCTCAAAACGGTGTCCGGAAACCGATCGTGCCCATCGGCTTGGCGCGGCCTCGGAGTTGGTGGGATGTGCCCATTGCCGGCATGCTGTCTTGGAACGTGCAAGGTTCCTCCGGAAAAACGGAAGTGTTACTGCCCCTGACATCGCGGCCGTCTTTGCTGGTGGCCGGCGTTGTCAATGGCCGGATGGTCTCGGTTGTGCTCTCCCTGCTGATCGCCGTCGCGGCCTTTTTCTTGATAGTGGAAGCCGTCTCTTTGTTCTCCAGCTTGACGCTCACGCGCGCCATCACGCGGTCCGTAGACGACCTTTACCGGGGAACGCTGCAAGTGGCGGAAGGAGACTTCTCGCGCCCGATTCCTGTGCGCGGAGCGCATCAGTTGAGTGAACTGGCCACTTCGTTCAACGGCATGACGGCGAAAATTCGCCAGTTGATCGGCGAGGTTAAGAAGAAGGAGAAGCTGGACGCCGAACTCGAGATCGCGCGACAAGTGCAGTTGCAACTGTTCCCCAAGTCCGTGCCGAAACTCAAGACCTTGGAGATGGCCGGCGTATGCATTCCGGGACGCGTCGTGAGCGGTGACTATTACGACTTTGTGCATCTGGATGATCGGTGGACGGCAATCGCGCTCGGCGACGTTTCAGGCAAGGGAGTTTCAGCGGCACTCCTGATGGCCAGCGTTCAATCGGCGCTGCACGCTCAATTGAAGTTCAACGGAGCTTCCTCTCCTTCCGTACGGTCCACCGCGACGCTGATGGAACTGATCAGCCAGCAGCTCTACGAGAACACGCCGCCGGAAAAATACGCCACGTTCTTCTGTTCCCTATATGACGACGAAACGGCGCGGCTCACCTACACTAATGCCGGCCATCTGAAGCCGATCCTCGTGCGGGACGGACGGGCAATGACACTCGAAGGCGACGGAATGGTCGCAGGCTTACTGCCGAACGTGAAGTACGAGCAGCAAGAGATCCTGCTGCGGACAGGCGATCTTCTCGCCGTCTTCTCCGATGGCATTCCTGAGGCCTTCGACGCCGCGGAGCAGGAGTTCGGCGAAGCTCGTCTGGCAGAACTATTGCTGACCCAGATGGACAAGACCCTCGACAACATCATCGCGGCGGTGACCGGCACCGTCGAAAAATGGATTCATGACCCGGAGGGCCGCGACGATCTGACGCTCCTGCTGCTGCGAAAGTTGTGATGCGCGTTCATCTCGCGGCGCGCTATCGCACCAAATCGGGCTACGCAGCTTTCTGGCGTGGAGCCCCTACCTCCACCGGGATGGAATCTGGCGCGAGACATTGGAAAGCGAGATTCGGTCCCGCTTCCTGAAGCTCAAATTTGATCGGCACGCCAGCCTGCTTCACACGTTCGTAAATTTCACGCACTCTGTCCACGTTTTCCTGAATAAATCCAATGTGAAAGTCGGCAGGATAAACAGGCGGCGGCGAATTATGCAAATTACTGAGGCCGAACTCGAACCCGCTATCGTCTGCAAGCAGAGCAATTTTCCCTTCCCGCCGGAACGTGCAGCGTAGTCCGAAGAAGGTTTCAAAGAACTTGACAGCGGCGTCGATGTCCGACACCTGAAGGTCGAGGTGGTTAAGCTTCATGATCACTCCTGTGCGTTGGTTTCTTCGGCGTGTGTGTCCGCCGTTTTTGGCAACATAGCTGCTACCGCGATCAACCAGAGAAAACCGCCGAATCGCGTCACCGGAAGTGCATAAGCCATCGGATAGGCAACCAGGCTGATAGACGAGAGTTCGCCCGCTAAAGCGATAACAAGCCCCAACCAGATCAC
>JAVKSW010000629.1:0-1829 GCA_039583505.1 Bryobacteraceae bacterium
CGCGATTGGCAATAGCGGCATGACGGCTGATGCTATCGAGACGACGTGTTGCCGGTTCGAATGTCACGCCGTTCTGCAGACGTGCGTACATGCGGAGAAAGACGTTCTGCCGGCCGCCATGGCCCAGCCACCCTGGCTTGAACACAACCGGGACCCACATTTGGGTGACGTGGTTAGGGAACGCGAAGGAACGCGGCATGACTCCGATGACGGAGTAGCGCTCGCCGTTGAGTTCAAGGCTGCGTTGGAGAATGTTCGGATCGCGCCCGAAGGCGCTCTGCCAGTACGCATCGCTGAGAAGGACCACGTGAGGTCCGCCGGGTTGCTCTTCGACCGGTTGAAAGGACCTGCCGAACTGCGGTCGCGCACCGAACGTGGTCAGCAATGATGAGGTGATCGCCAGCGCGTTTACCTTTTCGGCATGTGGTTGGCCTGTGCGGCTGAGGTCGAGGTAAAAGAAAGCACCGGCGTCGCTGAAGAGATCTTTGTGTTGCCGGAGGTCGAGATAGTCCAGCGGGGACACGCCCAAGTGGTCCATCTGCAATCGCGGAAACTGACTGTGGATGGCGACGAGTTGCTGAGGATTGGGGTACGGCAGTGGACGCAGGACGACGGTGTAGAGGGCTGAAAAGGCCGCAGTCGCGCCACCGATGCCGATCGCGAGTACGGCGATGCAGGACACCAGAGTTAAGGGCGTTTTGCGGAATTGCCGGCGCAGCGACCTCATAGTACTGATTATCGGAACTCGTGCCCCGTCCTGATCGCCTCACTGTACGATCCCAGCACTGCCGTTGAAGTTTGCCGGAGCTATCCTTGCGCTCGCCCGCGAGTCATCTTTCAGCGTTCCCAGAAAGGAGGCGGCTCGATCCCCAGCGCGCGCAGATACACAAATCCCTGCCCGCGATGGTGAATCTCGTTATCGATCCCGTACAGAATCGTATTCGTCCCGGAATTCTCCCACTGTCCGAATGCCTTATCTACTGCAGCGAAGCGATGGGCCGGAATAGTTGGCCAGATGGCATTCAGCTTTTCGGTTGCTTCGTCCCAAAAGCGCAGTAACTCTGCCTTGGTTCGCACGCCATCCAGCTCGCCCGGAAACGGTGTCCATTCGCCGGTTGCCACGCCATGCGCAATCGGCTCCGCCATTTTGATGAATTCTTTCACCATCTCGGAGAAGGGCCGCATCCCTCCAATGGAAAAGCTGAATAGCTTGTCTTCCGGGAATGCTTCAATCACTCGCCGCGTAAGCCGGCGATGACCCTGCCAATGTGCCAGCAGAGCTTGGGAACTCAGGACGGTCTCGGTTTGTGTCATAAGCCAAGTTTGGAGCCAATTCCCGACAATCCTTGTCGTGAATCAATGGCACCATGAAATTTCATGTACGACCCCATCATGCGCGTACTCACCGTACTGGAAATTCTGCAGGCTCGCGAACACGTGAGCGGCGCGGAGCTTGCCAGGCGGCTGGAAGTCAATGCACGCACCGTCCAGCGCTATATTTCGCGGCTACAGGATCTTTGTATTCCGGTCGAATCCACCCGCGGAGTCGGCGGGGCGTATCGGCTCAAACCGGGTTTTCGCCTTCCGCCCATGATGTTCACCGATGAAGAAGCATTTGCCCTGACGCTCGGCTTGCGTGCGTTACGCCACTTAGGGCTCGCCGCGTTTGCTCCCGCAGCCGAGGGTGCCGCTGCGAAACTCGGACGCGTGCTCCCGGATTCGCTGCGCGACAGCGCCATGACGGTGGAAGAGGTGGTGGCCGTGGAGCCTGGGCCTTGGGTCATCTCCACTTCGGCCGAATCGCTGATTGGTGTGTGTACGGCTATCCG
>JAVKSW010000630.1:0-1829 GCA_039583505.1 Bryobacteraceae bacterium
ATTGGGAATGCAGTGAAATTTCGCAGAGATGGAGTAAATCCGGAGATTTCAGTGAAAGCACAACGCGGCGACGGCGAATGGCTGTTTGCGTTTGCAGATAACGGCATCGGCTTCGATCCTATCTATTGCGACCGTATTTTTCAGATATTCCAACGCCTTCATGGGCAGGGCAAATACCCTGGCAACGGGATCGGGCTAGCCATCTGCAGGCGCATTATCGAACATCATGGCGGCCGATTGTGGGCTGAATCGCAGCCCGAAGTGGGATCCACATTCTACTTCACACTGCCGATTGCAACTGATCAGCCGATCAATGAGTCAGATATGGCACACAGGCCGGACAGGGTTGTTCCTCAGCCGGTAAGCCATGCGTGAGACCAATTATCGCTTCGAGATTTTGCTGGTGGAAGACAATCCGGGCGATGTGATGCTTACCGAGGAGGCGCTTCGAGAAGGCACGCTACGATATCGGCTCTCGGTCGCCGAAGACGGCGAGCAGGCACTGCGGTTTCTACGCAGGGAGGGAACGTACAAGAGCGCCCCGCAGCCCGACTTGATTCTGATGGACCTGAACCTTCCCAAGAAGGACGGCCGCGAAGTCCTCGCGGAGGTCAAGAGCGATCCGGACCTGCGGCATATCCCGATCATTGTGCTCACCATGTCCGAAGCTGCCCAGGACATAGCGCGCGCGTACAAGCTACACGCGAACTGTTATCTCACCAAGCCAATACAGATGGATGATTTCCTCAAAGTGATACGCTCCGTCGAAGACTTCTGGCTGACGATGGTGCGGCTTCCCGCCCGATAGTTTCTTAGCGACGGTTTCGGCTCTTATACAATCTCGGGAATGCCTGTGCGTTTCCGAGCCTACCTCCTCACCGTAGTTATTGCGGGAACACTTTCCTACAGCGCGTATTCGAAGCGGACGAGTTCGCCGCCGCCGGGTGGCGAGCAACACGAAGAGAGTCTGACGCCGCCGCCGGCGAGCCTGCAGACGCTCTGCACTCAATTGGGCGCCCAGGACGTGAAAACGGGTTGCCTGGGCCGCTTGCCGACGGGCAGGAAAATTGGTTCGTTGATTGCGACGGTTGCGGATCCGGACCGCACCGACTTGCCGTTGTCTTTCGATCGTGCTGTCGAAGCACTGATCTGGGCCGTCGGCGACGTCAACTACACGTTTCAGAGCTACTGGTTTCCATGGAAAAGCGGAGACACGCTAGGAGATTCGGAGTCGCGAGATGGCCACGCATCGAGCAGCGCTAGCGGGCCTGCGGCGGGACCAGGCGATGCTCAATCGAACGCAGGCCAACCGGGCTTCGTGCTGTTCCGGGGGAGTACGCCGGACGAGTTCTTCGTGGTGTGGCTGGTGGGCGAAAGTCCCACCGCGGGCATCGATACGACCGCATTGAACGGGGCCATTCGGAATGTGGAGCAATATAATCCCGGGGGCGGCACCATCAGAATCGTCGGACCGAGTTTCTCCGGAAGTTTTCTTTCGTTGGGCGACGTTCTGGAAAGCTTTCACGAGACGGCGGCGTTCCAGGTTGTAACAGGAATGACCACCAGTCTGGATTCGCAGAACACTTTTACCCGCAGGTTACCCAAAGTGGCCTTCGGCGCAACCGTTGAGAACTCCAGCACTTCCGTTTGTGGATTCATCAATTATCTGAAGCGGCAATGGCGGCCCAGAGACGAGATCGCGATCCTGGCGGAGGACCAGACGGTTTTCGGCCAACAGGTAGGAAACATCCCTTGCATCGCGGGCAGCAGCCTTCCCAAGGAGCAGTGGCTGCTGGTCCGCTTCCCTCGCCAGATCGCGCGCCTTCGTA
>JAVKSW010000631.1:0-1827 GCA_039583505.1 Bryobacteraceae bacterium
GCTCGGTGCCGGGCGAGACCTATATGGGCACGCTCGGCAATGGCCTCGCGTACAGCGCCTGCTTTGCCGAAAACGAGGAACGCAGCCCGTGGGAGCCGCTGCACCGGCAGAAGGGGTTTGCGCCAAAGGACAGCGCCGTCAGCGTGTTCTTCGGCCTGCGCCATGTGCAGGAAGGCTACGGGCCGCGCGAGACCTGGCAGGAGAAGATGCGCCGCTGCATGACCGCGGGCGCGCATTTCCCACCGTTTCTCGTGATGGACCCGATCGTCGCGCGGCTGTTTGCCGAGCGCGGCTTCAAAACAAAGCAGACGCTGATCGAGTGGATGGCGGCCAACGCGCGGCTGCCGGCGCGCGAATACTGGGACGACCAGTGGGTGCAGACGTTGCTGCGGCCGCTTGCGGTGGCCGGGGTCGAACCCTATGCGAGCCGCTTGAAGGCGGCGCCCGATGAGATCGTGCAGATGTTCGAGCCGCAGGAGATCAACATCGCCGTGACCGGCGGCGAAGCCCAAGGGGCGTGGAAGATGTTCGGCGCCCGCTACGAAAAGACGATCTCGATCGATGCCTGGCGCTGAACCCGTACCTGCGGCGCCCAGCTCGGCGTTACCCGGACCGGCGCCATCCCCACCAGTGTCCAGCTGACGGGCGAGCCGCTGCTGTAAGCTCGGTCGGGGACCTTCGCGGGGGCCGACCGCAATGGGCGAGATGCGCCGATCCCGGTCCTTCGCCACGCTTTCCGTCCCTAGCCACCCTCCTAACCGTGGCACTATGCAGGTCTGATGCTATTATCCGATGAATAGTTGGAGGCGGCGGTGCATCGGATTATCAAAGCCCATCTTGAGAGTTTTGTAAAGAGCTTCGCGCTTGATGCTGAAGATGAAGCGAGCCAGTTCGAGAAATTCGCTACCCATGTCATGATCTCCTCCCGGTTTCCGGCTCCGTATGAGCTGGACGATGTATCTACCGGGCCATCCGAGGATGGCATCGATGGTGTGGCCGTTGTAATCGATGAGGAGGTGTGTGTATCGGTAGAAGACGCAGCGAATAGCTTCTCGACAGGAAGGAGAAATCACGATGTTGATTTAATATTCGTCCAGGCAAAGCGTTCAGAAAATTTTGATCTAGGCGATTTTCTGAAATTCAAAGAAGCTATCCTGCGGTTCATCTCGCAGATCCCATACGAGTGCAAGGACGAAGTGCTGCAAAATGCTCGCCAGATATTTGACAAGGTAGTACAGGAGGTACCGAAGATACGAAACGGTAGGCCTTCGCTGACCGCCCGCTTCGTCACAACGGGCATTTACCGGCGGCCGGATGCACTTGAGATAGGATTGAGAGACTTCAAGGCTCAGCTGGATGAGCTGGGCCTGTTTGCCGATGCGGACATTGCCTTTATCGACCGCAACAAACTGACCGAATTGTGGGTCGGCACCTATTCTGGGACTAGCGCTAGCCTGGAATTGTTCAGCAGCGCCCCACTGCCGACAATAACGGGTATCGATGAGGCATACTTGGCTGTTGTCAAGGCCAGTGACTTTGTCGAGAAGGTGCTGCTGTCGGCCGATGGGAATCTCAGGACACAGGTCTTTGAGGAGAACGTCCGCTCGTTCCTGGGACTCGACAACCCGGTGAATCAGTCCATATCGAGCACGCTGCGATCTGGCCCGGCCGCAAGTCGGTTTCCAGTTCTCAATAACGGGATCACCATTGTTAGCCCCGGACGTGAAGTTGCAAGGCAACACGCTCCACCTCACTAACTTTCAGATAGTCAATGGTTGCCAGACCTCGAACGTTCTTTTTGAGGAACGCGATCAACTTGCCGACATC
>JAVKSW010000632.1:0-1817 GCA_039583505.1 Bryobacteraceae bacterium
CGCGGGCGGATGCAACCAGGGGTATCTGGTTACCGTCACAGCCGAGCGAGGCCATGCTGAAAGGACGCGGCTTCACAGTGTATTCGCTACTGGGCCGCCTGCGACGCGGCATCGGCGAGCGGCAAGCGACGGCGGAACTGGCGACGATCGCGGCGCGGATCCGGAATGCCGATCCGGGCGACACGGCCGGCCTGCGATTTGCCTTAGCGCCTTATCGGGAGACCATTACTGGCTCAATACGGCCGGTGTTTCTCGCTCTGACCGGGGCGCTGGGATTAGTGCTGCTGATTGCGTGTGCAAACGTAGCCAACTTACAGCTTGGACGTTACCTGGCGCGTTACCAGGAATTTGCGGTGCGGTCCGCGCTTGGTGCTCCGAAATGGAGATTGATCCGGGAGCTGATGGTCGAAAGTGGAACGCTGAGCGTGCTGGGGGCGTTGGCGGGACTGGAACTCGCATTCGGCATTTTGCGAGCCATTCAGGCGCTGCCCGAAGACATGATTCCGCGTGCGACTGAAATCCATTTGCGGTTTGCGGTATTGGGCGCGTTGGCCGGGCTCGCGACCATCGCTACTTTGCTGTCGTCGCTGATCCCGGCATTGTTTGCGCTGAGAGCGGAACCGCAATCCGTGCTGCGAGGCGCGGGACGAGGTATGAGCCCGCGGGCCGTTCGCTCGCGCATGGCCGGATATCTGGTGATGGGGGAAGTGGCGATTGCGGCCGTTCTGCTGGTCGCCTGCTCGCTGCTTTTTCGCACGTTGTACAACCTGGAACACAAATCGCTCGGCTTTGCAGTGGAGAATGTAATCACGTTCAGCGCGACGCCGCCCACTTCGGCGGGCTACCTCTCAGGAACGCAACCGAAGACTGCGCAGCCGCACATCGCGACACGCGTTTACTCGCCGATTCTGGAGCAATTACGAGCGTTGCCCGGCGTGAAGGTAGCGGCTCTTACCTCGTCGATTCCCTTCGATGGAGTCGATATGAATACCAGTTTTGAGCTCAACGGGCGGAAGAACAAGACTGAGCAAGAGAAGCGGCTTCATCATGCGGAGATTCGGGTGATGAGCGGCGACTACATGGAAGCCATGCGCACGCCCATGATTCGAGGGCGCGCGATCTCGGATGGGGACACGGCGGAGCAGCCATATGTAGCAGTGGTGAATCAGGCGTTCGCGCGCGAATTTTTGCAGCCCGCCGATGCGATCGGCCAGCGCATCGATCTGGGCGGTAAAGACACGGGCATGGAGAAGCCTTACAGCATAGTGGGCGTTATTGCCGACGCCGTGCAGAAGAGCACCGCGCGGGCGGCGACACCGGAGCTGATTCTTTCCTATCGGCAAATACCCGATACTTCGCTGTTCTATCCGATTCTGGTCTCATCCGCCACCAAGTACGTGCTGCGGACACAGGGCCGCGAGGATCTTGGGTCGGCCATTCACGGCGTGTTTCGACGCATGGCTCCCGGTTTTGCGATCGACGATTTGCAGACCATGCAGAGGACGGTGGATAATGCGAATTTCAACCAGCGGCTTGGGCTTTATCTGATTGGGTCTTTCGCGGGTCTGGCAGTCGCGATGGTGATGGTTGGGCTATACGGCGTACTCTCGCAACTGGTCAGCCAGCGCAGGCAGGAGATTGGAGTGAGGATGGCGGTGGGCGCGACCAACAGATCCATTCTGGCTTTGATCCTGCGACAGGGATCGGTGCTGATAATCACAGGACTGGTGGCGGGAATTGCAGCGGCACTCGGAGCGAGTAAGTTAATCGAGAGCTTCTTATATGGCGTTCGTCCTATGGACGCCTTCTCTTACGCG
>JAVKSW010000633.1:0-1808 GCA_039583505.1 Bryobacteraceae bacterium
TCTAAACCACCCGCGCGATTCGAACCGCGACGAAACACCCGCTGCGGCTTGTCGTACTGAATCGTGTCCTGGACTGCAGAGCCGTACGACCGGGCGCCTTCTTCCGCGAAGCCGATTTCCACGCCCTTGACAGCCTGAATCGAGACGATTGCCTGCGCCAGCCGGCCATCCAATCGCGTATCCCAGGCAATGTGCGAGCCTAAGCCCGGCGGAACGCCGTGCGCCACAACTTCAAAGATGCCGCCCACCGTGTCGCCGGTGCGATAAGCATGATCGACTGCTTCTTTCATGCGTTGTTCCGTTTCGCTGTCCACGCACCCGAGCAGAACCTCATCGCGATTGCTGAGCGCTACGATTTCATCCCAGCTTGCCAATCGGTCGAGCCGCACAGGTCCGACGCAAACCACGTGGCTGAGAACCTCGATTGCGAACTGCTTCAAAAATGCCTTCGCCAGCGCACCCACGGCAACGCGCGCCGTTGTCTCCCTAGCGCTTGCCCTTTCAAGTACATACCGGGCTTCCGCGAAGTTGTACTTTATGGCTCCCGCCAAGTCTGCGTGACCGGGCCGTGGCCGGTTGACAGCCTTTTCTTTGCCCGCCTCGGCGTCTTTCGCTTCCACCGGCAGCGTGCCACTCCAGTTCTTCCAATCCTTGTTCTCAATCGCAACGGCGATAGGCGAGCCAATCGTTTGCGAGTGGCGGACGCCTGAGAGAATTCGAGCGCGATCCGTTTCGATCTTCATGCGCCCGCCGCGGCCGTACCCCTGCTGCCTTCGCCAAAGCTGGCGGTTGATGAAGTCCAGGCACACCGGAACTCCCGCGGGGAGGCCGGTCAAAGTAGCGATGAGGCATTCGCCATGGGATTCTCCCGCCGTCTCAAAACGAAGCATCTAACCCATTTATCGTAACGGACGCGCGCGCCGAACAGCCGGGTTTGCATGGGATAATCAACCAGGCGGACGAGGATTGCCCAGTTCCCGAATCTCTGACGCAAACCGTACCGATTCCGCGATTCGGATACGCGCGGTGATCCAGTCGGCGTACCGGCGCAGGCTCTTCGTGCTGGGCGTGGAACAACTCGCCTTAGCGCTCGCGGTTCTTTTCGCTGCGGCCACGTTGATGCTGCTGCTCGGTACGCAGATCTTCCAGTGGTACTGGGTTGCGCTGCTGGCACTCACCGGCCTGGCAGTAGCCTTGGTTCGCTTCCGCAGATGTCTGCTGCCGAAGTATCGGGTTGCACAAATCGTCGATCGACGCCTTGAACTCTGCGACTCGCTCTCCACCGCCTGCTTTCTTCTGTCTGAAGGCAACCGCCGCGACGATCCGATGACGCATTTGCAAATGGAACGCGTGGCGGCGAGTGCCCTTGGATTCGAAATCTCCCGGGCGATTCCTTTCACCGGCGAACGAGTGTGGGCCCTAACCGCCGCTTTAGCTGGCGTGATGTTCGGCCTCTTTGCGGTTCGTTATCTGATGACCAGTACTCTGAATTTGCAGCCAGCCTTAATACCCATCCATCTCCCTGCTGTATGGGAGCGAGTGGAGAATTCTCTCTCCTCGCGGGACAACGCAGAACGAGCCCCGTCGCCGCTCGACGCGCGCCAAGAGACTCTGCAACGAACAGGCGCTGCACAAGCTGGCCGCAGCGGAACGGCGCAGGAAACGGAACTCGCCGGCAAGTTTGACAGAGCAGGCGCAGGCCAGCTCCAACAGCAGCGCACGGATTCTCAGCCAAACGATAATTCGCATCCCGGGCAATCGGCAGGCTCGCCGTCCTCGCCTGCGGGCGCGCAGAAGACGGGCGGCCA
>JAVKSW010000634.1:0-1805 GCA_039583505.1 Bryobacteraceae bacterium
TTCCTGCACGCCTCAATAGTGGTGTCCCGGAAACAGTGGCCTTCCTTGAGCAGAAGAAAGCGGCTCTCTTTCGGCACCTCTTCGAGGCGGATCAGTTTCCGGCGCGCGAGCGGATGCGACTCCGGAACGACGAGGAAGAAGGGTTCCCGCAGAAGCCTGGTGGAAACCAGCTCGATGCCGTCGAACGGGAGAGCGGCGATGACCAGATCGACGCTTCCCGCATGCAAGCGGTCCAGAAGAACGGGCGTGGTGTCCTCGATTACCTTAATAACGATCCCGGGATGCTGGCGCGCAAAGCTGCTCAGCAAGGGGGGCAACAGATAAGGCGCCACTGTGGGAATCGTCCCAATCGAGATTTCGCCTTTGTCTTTACCGCTCATTTCCAAGATTTCCGTTTTCGCCTCCGAGAGCTCGCGCAGAATTCGCTCTGCCTTGGGTAAGAAAGCGGCGCCGAAGGCGGTCAGCTTGGCGGATTTGGAGAGGCGGTCAAAGAGCCGCGCCCCAAGTTCGGCTTCGAGCTTCAGAATCTGCTGAGAGAGGGACGGCTGCGCTACGCGTTCAGCCTGCGCGGCGCGGGTGAAGGTGCCGTTCCGCGCAACTGCACAAAAGTAACGCAACTGATGAATTTCCATGCGATGTTGTCTCAACTAGAGTCTATTCCGATCAGTTCCACAGCCTATGAGGCGAATAGGAAACAGATATTGGACCTATGGCCACGACGCTCCGTAGGCTGGTGTTTGAAAGGAAGGCTATATGGCAAATGCCGTAACACCCGTACCGCCGGGAGACGTCACGCAGCGAGTGGGAGTGGAAGTGATCCGCGCGCGTGGAGTCGACGTGGAGAAGCTGATCAAGATGCTGGTCGCGAACGCAGCAGCGGAATTTGCGAGCACCTATTACTACTACACGATCCTACGCATGCATCTGGCCGGATACGAGGATTACAAAGAGATTTGCGAAGATGCACGCCTGGAAGATCGGGCGCACTGGGAGCTGATCGTGCCCCGAATCTATGAATTGGGAGGAGAACTGCCGAACGACCTCTGCGAGTTTCACAACCAAGCCGGCTGCGCGGCGGCGAAGCTTCCCAACCCGCCGACGGCCGTCAACATTCTGACTTTGCTGCTGGAATCGGAACGCTGCGCGATCCGCAGTTGGAGCGCGGTATGCGACGTGACGTTTGGAAAAGATCCACGGACGTATGACATGGCTGCGCGAATCCTGAACGAGGAGATCGAACACGAGGCGTGGTTCATCGAACTGCTGGCGCACGAACGTGACGGCAAGTCGATTCCGTCGGGTCACTTCCGGCGCGGCGAGCCTGGCGAGGCTCCGTACAGCAAGAACGCGCGATTCTACAATCCGTAGAGGTCAGGGGGATAAAGCCGTGCGGCCGCATGCAGAAGAGTAACGCTCATCTAGTTGTGCTCGAAACGCCCGAGGGCGAGAGATCGTTTCGGTGCGATGAGAATGAGTTTCTTTGGGACGCGGCCGCGCGTAACGGTATCGTTCTTCCCTCGATTTGCCACCAGGGCAGGTGCTTGACTTGCGCCGGCAGATTGCTGCGCGGCGCGGTGGATCAGACGAGCGCAGTGGGGTATTTCGCCGAAGACGAAGAAGCCGGGTTCATTCTGCCATGTACGGCGAAGCCATTGAGCGATGTGCGGGTGCGCACGCACGAGCAATTGGCGATGCGGCAGCACCGGCTGAAGCTGAAGCTGCCGGCTCCCTATTCGTAAGGATCAGACCTATTTCTAAAGATCAAAGGGAGGCGAGGAGTTGCGGGAGAATATCGCCAGCGCGGC
>JAVKSW010000635.1:0-1797 GCA_039583505.1 Bryobacteraceae bacterium
ACGGAGCGTGGTTCGCGGATCCGCATTCGAGATGACAATGGGCGCATGAATGCGTTCTCCGCTTGCGAGCAAGACGCCTTCGCCCGGTATGACTTCTGAAACACCGACGCCCGATGCAATTACTGCACCCGCGTTCTGAGCAGCATCCGCCAAATAGAAGGAGACCATGCCGATTCCGCCTCTGACATAGCCCCATGCGCCGGGCAGGGCGCCGAGACGGCCCGACGAGTGGTGGAAGCGGATGGATGCTGTGCCTGAATCGAACGGGCTGGCGTTTGTGCCGATGACGCCTTGCCCCAGATAGCCGGATTGCAGACGTTCGTCAGACAGATAGCGCTCGACGAACTCGGCCATGGACCAATCAAACAGGAGAGAACGGGCTTCGCGATCGCTGCCCAAGCGATCTTCCAGTTGTTCGCGGGTGGGCGCTTCGCCAATCCAGACATCGTTTCCGTTTGCTGGCCGTAGAGCATCGCGGAGACGGCGGATGACGTCGCTCATGGCACGCCAGCCTTCGACATCGTGCGGCGCAAAGCGTGCCAGTTCGGCTTCGCAGCGCTCATCGTCATCGTAGAGCTGGACGCTGCTGCCGTCTTCGAAAGGAACGAACAGGCCGTTCGAGGCGGGAGACCACGAATAGCCTAGCTGGGGCAAATTCAACTCTTCGATCACGAGAGGATGGAGCAGTCCAGCGAGATAAGCGCACGGCGACATGCGGACACCGGGCCAAGGCTCCTCGATGGTGCACGCTCCGCCGATGCGCTCACGTGATTCGAGTACCAGGACGCGCTTGCCCGCGCGGGCGAGATACGCAGCGCACGTGAGGCCGTTGTGTCCGGCGCCGACAATCACAGCGTCCCATCGTTGAGCGGTGAATTCGCGAATGGGCGCAGGCAGGCCGAGAAGACCCAGAGCTTCAACAGCCGAACGAGGCATTAGATAGGGAGCTTTTCCGCATCGAGCAGGACGTGTTCGATGCACGACTGCGTACGCGAGTGCTGCTCACCCGATTGCCAGGGTTCGCTCAATAACTGAATGGCGCTCAGTTTTGCAACAGCGAGACAACGCCAGTTTGCAGGTGACCCTTTCGGTCCAAGGCCGGTGCTGCTGGCTCCGGCGTATTGATAGCAGAGCACGCGAAGGTCGCGATCTTTATTCCAGCCCAGTATGTGCGGACAGAGCGAGCGTGGGCGGTTTTCGTAAACGGCCGCGACGGGTTTCTTCAAAGCGATAGCGGTGGTGATGAGTATCAGAATCTCCTCGGGAGATTGCGCTTTCCCGAAGCGGGGCACAGCCATGCTATGCCCCAGAATACAGAATTTGTGAAGTGCGCCGGAGACGATCGGCTCCTGTGAGTCTACGCCGTGCGCTGCGCTTCGGCCTTACTTTCATCGGCGATGGCCGCTTGAGCCGCTGCGAGACGCGCAATCGGTACGCGATACGGGGAGCACGATACGTAATTCATCCCCGTGCGATAGCAGAATTCGACGGAACTGGGCTCGCCACCGTGCTCGCCGCAGATGCCGATTTCGAGATCGGGCCGGGTTTTGCGGCCTAGTTTGACAGCGAGCTCGATCACCTTGCCGACGCCGTCCTGATCGAGTACGGCAAACGGGTCTGCCTTGAAAATTTTCAGATCCTCGTAGTGCTTGGAGAACTTGGTGTAATCGTCGCGGGAAAGGCCCATCGTGGTTTGGGTCAGGTCGTTCGTTCCGAAGCTGAAGAATTCGGCTTCACGCGCAACTTCGTCGGCGGTCATCGCGGCACGCGGGATTTCGATCATTGTGCCAACCATGT
>JAVKSW010000636.1:0-1784 GCA_039583505.1 Bryobacteraceae bacterium
ATAAAACCGTTCCTGCAGTTGGCGGTGCGGATAGACCAGGTTGGTCACATACGCAGCATCCCGGGCGGCGCGCTGGTCCCGCTCGAGCGCCTCGCGCGCGGTCTTCCGGCCTAGTTTGTCGATCTGGTAAAGAATCTTCGCCGCGCTTTTCTTCGCTGCGCGCTCAAGCGTCGGATCGAAATGCATCAAATCCGATTGCACATTCGCGAGCGACGATGAAATACCCGACCGCAGCTTTGCAAATTCCTCCGTCAAGTCTGCGGGCACCAGCTTCGATGCTATGCGACTCTTGACTCTCTCCTGATGATCCAGGACGTCGCGAACGTGCAACCCGTATCGTTCGAGCAGCTTCGTTGCCCGGGCATCCAGCAACGTAAAGCTGTTGCGCGGAAATATCAACGGCATGCGGCCTAGCAGGTTGTTATAGAGTACTTGACTCTGTGCGAGGTACGCTATCTCGGCCGGCCCCCCGACGTACGTCACCGTCGGAAGCAGGTAATCTTGCATCACCGGGCGGAGCAGCGCGTTTGGCGAGATCTGGTTCGCCATGCCTTTCAGCTCGGCTGCACTGTACGAGTGATCCTTCGCGACGAAATGGCCGTCTTTCCATCGGATTGGAATTCGTTTGCCGGCGCTGAGCAGAAACAGCAGCGAGGTGTCGCGTTCCACCAGCACCTGCGAGTGATACCCGCCGGCAGCCAGTTCTTTATTGCGCTGATGCAAGGCGGACACGAGATCCGGCACTTGATCGATGGTTTCTCTGATGAAGTCCGCGGCAGTTTCACGAATCTCTGGCGCCAAGGGGTCGAGATAGAGAAGGTCTAAGTCTTTCAAAAGGTCTTGAACGAACGAACGAAACGCTGAGCCGAGTGTTGCTCCCGGGCGATAGGCGGTCTCGATCCTTTTCAACACCTCGTCCGCGAATGGCAGCTCGCCAAGGGCAGTGCGCAGCTCCCGGAAAGGTACCGCGCTTAGTTCCACATTGCCGACCGGCCCGCCGTTGGTGACGGCGCTGGTGACCGCGATTTTACTCGGCTTCCCGTTGTGATCGAACACCCATGCGTGATCCACCTCGGCCAAGTCATGGTCTTCCGTGGCGAGCCAAAAAATCGGAACTGCGGGAACGCCCTGTTGCGTTAACTGTTCAGCCTGTTTTACGGCTGTTAGCGCCTTAAATATGGTGTAGGCGGGTCCGGAGAACAGGCCGACCTGTTGACCGGTGACCACCGCGACGGTCCCCGGTTCCGCAAGTCGCGAAAGCGCGGCGGAATCGCCGTTCTGCTCCCGCAACGCCGCGACGACACGTTTGCGCCGGGATTCAGGATACTGCAACTGCCGGATGGAAGCACCCAGGGCCGCGGTATCAAGGAAGTACGAAGAGTAGAATTTTTCTACCTCGGCAAAATGATAGAGGTAGTCGCAAAAGAGCTTACTTGTGCCGGGGATCAGCGTATGCTGGACACACGAAGGCTCCATGGTTGAGTGCGCAGTTAGCAGATGAATACCCGCAGTGTAAAGTTACCAAAACTTGCGCCAGCGGTACCGAGCCACCCATGTCCCGCGTTGGACCAAACCGAGCCGCGACCAAAGGAAGCGGTCTGCCCATTGCTAACGAACCCGCCGCCATTACCCCGCCAGTAGAGAATGTAGATAGGACCAATGGACGAGCAGGAATTTCGGACGCGAGCCGACGCGGCGTTACACTCTCTTTACAAGAAGCTGGCCGCCGCCTCGGAGGACTACGAGTTTGAGCCTGATTTCAATGCCGGAGCACTGGCAATCGA
>JAVKSW010000637.1:0-1784 GCA_039583505.1 Bryobacteraceae bacterium
TTAGCGGAAATTGCTGCGCTGGCGAACCGGGAAGGCATGCCGCTTCTGCCGATCCGAACGGCCGTGCGCACTGGCGACACACCGATGCCCGAGCGCGTGAAGATGCTCAAGAAGCCTCCGCACATTCTGGTGACGACTCCGGAATCGCTGTTCATCCTGCTCACTGCTGAAAAATCGCGGGAAATGCTGCGGCACGTCTCGACTGTCATCGTCGATGAAATTCATGCGATGGCCGACGACAAGCGCGGTTCCCATCTTGCACTGTCACTGGCACGCCTCGATGCGCTGACCGAAACCCGTCCGCAGCGGATCGGTCTTTCAGCCACGGTGAATCCAATCGAAGAAGTAGCGCGCCTCCTCGGTCCGAATCCGCGCATTGTAGACGTCGGACATCGGCGTGAGATGGATCTCGCGGTAGAAATTCCCCGCGACGTACTCAGCTCGGTCGCCAGTACGGAAATGTGGAACGAGATCTACGATCGCGTTGCCGAACTGATTCTCGCGCATCGCACCACGCTTGTGTTCGTGAATACGCGCAGGCTTTCCGAGCGTGTGGCGCACGCCCTCGCGGAGCGGTTGGGCAAGAACGCCGTGCTTCCCCATCACGGCAGTTTGGCTCGCCACCTCCGCCTTGATGCCGAATCGCGCTTGAAAGGCGGTGAAGTGCGGGCCGTGGTCGCGACGGCCTCGCTCGAACTGGGCATCGATATCGGCGTCGTGGATCTAGCCTGCCAAATCGGATCGCCTCGCTCCATCGCGGTCGCGCTGCAGCGAATTGGCCGCTCCGGACACTGGGTTGGCGCGAAGCCCAAAGGTCGTATCTTTGCAACGACGCGGGACGAGCTCATCGAGTGCGCCGCGCTTGTTTCCGCCATCCGGCAAGGCGATCTGGAGCGCATTGCGATTCCGGAGAACGCCCTCGATATCCTGGCACAGCAGATTGTCGCCGCTGCTTCGGCGGAAGCGTGGAATGAGGATCAGCTATACACGCTGTTCCGTTCCGCGTACCCGTATCGACATCTCAGCCGGGAAGATTTCGATTCAGTAATCGAAATCTTGTCCGAGGGATTCGTCACCTCGCGCGGCAGAACCGGTGCGCTCCTGCACCGCGACCGAGTCAATAACCGTGTGAAGGGGCGCCGTGGCGCGCGATTCGCTGCCATCACTTCAGGCGGCGCCATTCCGGAAAATGCAAATTACTCCGTGGTTGCGGAACCGGAAGGCAAGGTCGTCGGGACTTTGGACGAGGACTTCGCTATGGAAAGCCTGGTGGGAGACGTCTTCCTCCTGGGAACCCATTCCTGGCGGGTCAGGCGTGTGGAAGCAGGGCGGGTGCGCGTCGAGGATGCGCACGGTGCGGCGCCGTCCATCCCGTTCTGGCTAGGTGAAGCGCCAGGCCGCTCGCGAGAATTGTCGGCTGAAGTCGCGCGCATTCGCGAGCGAATCATCGCCGACGCCGACTCCACACCTGACCATGTACCCGGGTTTCTGTTAGAAGAATGTGGGCTCGATAGCGCGGCTGCGAGACAGGCGGCAGCTTACGTGCGAGCCGGTACCGCTGATTTGGGAGCGTTGCCTTCCCAAACAACCGTCGTTGCCGAGAGATTCTTCGATCAGGCGGGCGGCATGCAGTTCGTTTTGCACGCTCCGTTCGGCTCGCGCATCACCCGCGCCTGGGGACTCGCCCTTCGTAAGCGCTTTTGCCGCAGCTTCAATTTCGAACTGCAGGCAGCGGCCACCGACAACGGCCTGGTTCTGTCGTTGAGCGATCAACATTCCTTTCC
>JAVKSW010000638.1:0-1780 GCA_039583505.1 Bryobacteraceae bacterium
CAACTGATCAACCGGGCTTGGCTCTGTCAACGGCCCAGGCCGAGCAGCAGGTACGCAATCGGATGCACGTTCGTGCTGAGGAGTTGGCGTTTCGCTTGGCTGCCGTGTCCGCTGTCAGGGATGAAGAATGCGAACGGCTGCAGCACCTTGAAGTAGAGATGCAACAGCGGAACCAGCACATCCTCCAAATGGAGTCTCATCTCGCCGCCATGCAGAATTCCGTCTCCTGGCGCATCACCAGGCCTATCCGCGGTCTCAAAGCACTGGGACGAAAAATTAAGTCGCGGTCGACATAAACGGTGCCGAGTATCGCTCAAAACCTGAAACCGAGCCGCGCGCATAAGCAACGGGTTTCCGCACCCATCCTTGGAACTCCTGAGACCCACCTCGACCGCTGGGCTTTCCCCGCTTTTCTAGCCCTACTTACTCTCCTCTGTCTCGCGCATGCTCTCTATCTTTCCCAAACTAAGTATCCATTTACCAGTCCCGATGAGGCGCACTATAGCAGCGGAGCAGTAAGCATCGCAAACGGCCTCCGCACTCGAACTCTCCCGGGCGCTTGGGCCGGCTACCGCGACGCCTTGGGTTTCAAGCCGCCCCTCGTCTGCATTCCAGCCGGTTTATTCATCCTCCTGACCCATAGCGTCACGCTCCCGTTTTCTTTGACGCTCGTATTCAGTTTTGCCGCGCTGGGGCTCGCGTCCTACTCGCTCTTTCGGAACTGTTTCCGTCCCTTCCACGCGGCAATCGCGGCAACAACTCTTCTCGACATGCCGCTGATTACGGGCTTGACGCACAGATATTATGTCGAACTGCCTGTACTGCTGCTCACGGTCATAACCGTCGATCTGCTCGTGCGAATCGGTTGGCGCACCGTTGCGGGCAGCATCTTAATTGGGCTTGTTCTGGGTCTGGGCGTTCTCGCCAAAACCACCTTCGCGCTCTTCATCGTTCCGCCCATTCTGTTTTCCATGTGGATCTACATCCGTCAGCCCAGCACTAAGTCATTCATGCGAACCGCGGCCGCGCTGCTCGCGAAACTTGCCCTCGCAATTGTGACTTCGGTCGTCATCGCATGGCCCTGGTACTCCAGAAATTTCACTCCCACCCTGGAACACGCGAAGATTTCGGCCTTGGCCGCGAACTGTTATTACCGGCACTGGATCGCGGCCGACCTATCCTCAGGGCCCTCCATTCTCCTGACGCTCTTCGCTGCCATCGGGCTTGCAGTCATTGCGAAGCGATTAATCGGAAGTGTCGAAACAGCGCAATCGTTCCGCGCCTGGATGATGATCCTGTTGCTCGCCCTCACCACTGCGCTTGGGGTTTACACCTCCGTTAATAAGGCCACTCGCTTCCAGGTAACCTGGCTGCCCGCATTCGCAGCGCTTGCCGTCGCGGCATGGTACCCGTTCGAAGGCCGCAAATGGTTTCACATCGGTCCGGCAGTCGTCGCGCTGCTCGCGACCGTTTTGTCACTTCACAATTCTTTCGAAATTCTGGGCACCCACCCGATCGGATTCGGCGACGTGAAGCTGATCGACTGTCGATTTCCCCTGAACGTGCCCGGCTGGTTTGACGACAACGCTCCCGTGGACCGGCGGAACTATCGCCTTTCTGAAGTCGAAGCGATGATTGCGGCGGACGCCCTCCGGCGCTTTCCCGCCAACTATTCGCCGGAAGCAAGAACTACCCAGAGTCAACTGCTGATCAACTTTTATTACTTCGATTTTCTTTCCTCCACGCGAAGGCACCCGGTGCACTACATGACCTGGTGGCA
>JAVKSW010000639.1:0-1772 GCA_039583505.1 Bryobacteraceae bacterium
CTTCATCTCTTCGACCTGCTTGAGTGTCGGGCTCACCGGCGCCCCGGCTTCTTTCCAGGCCTTAAGCGCCGATCCGTGATCCGGATCGACAAACTGCACGCGGTAATTCAGCGACGCATTTTCTTTCAGTTGGATGCGAAACGTCTTGGGCGCGCCCGCGTCGGCCGGTTCCGCATAATTCCAGAGCGCGATGACGATGGTTCCATCCGGCCGCACTGTCGCCAACGCATTTTCCGAATCGACAGGAAGGCGACGATCGCCCAACGTATGCAGCAGTTGAAATGCGCGAAACGCCGCTTTCGGAATGCCGCGTTCCGCAATAAGTCCGTAGCCGCCGTAAAACGGTGTCTTCACCACGCCCTGCTCTTCGAATACATCTGAAAACGTCCAGTACGACATCATGCTCGTGAGCCCATCGCACTCGCGGATGTTGTTGGCAAGCCATGGACCCATGAACGCGCTGTCGGTCACCTCCTGCTGGTTCATGTATGTAGCGTTGTACTCGGACCAGATAATCGGCGTATCGGGCGCCGCCGACGCCTTCACCTGGTCGTAAACTTTCTTCGCCGCCCGCGCGACCATGTCCCGCCGAGAGATGGGAACAAAATGCCCGAATACGTCTTCCGGTTTCTCGTTGCCATAAATATGCGTTGCGACGAAATCGAACGGCACGTGTTTCTGAGTGCAATGTGCGATGAAGGCGTCCACCCAGGCCGCCTGCGCCGTGGCAGGGCCGCCGACGCGAAGCGCGGAATCTACTTTTTTGACCGCCGGAGCGGTTTCATCGTAGAACGTGAAATACGTCTGTTCTTTTGGCACTCCGTCCCAGAAGTCGATATTCGGCTCGTTCCAGACTTCGAAATACCATTGCTCTACTTCACTCTTGCCGTAGCGCTCGATCAGATGTCTGGTGAACGCCTCGACTAGGGAACTCCATTTTGCCGGATCGCGAGGCGGCGACGGTAGCGGTTTGTACCAAAACGGATGCGCCGTCAGGTTCGCCGCCAGTTTGCGCGGCATGAAGCTGACCTCGACATACGGCTTGACGCCATTCTCGAGCAGGCCATCATAGATTTGATCGACGTACGAGAAGTTGTAAATAGGTTGGCCGCCAGCGCCCTCGCTGTAGACGCCGTTCTCGTCGTCGAGGATGGCATGGAAGCGAACGTAGCGGAATCCGGTGATTGCCCGGACCGCTCGCAGGTCCTCGCGATAATCGTCGCGCAGGCTCAAGAGGGCCCGTCCCGAGCCGAACATCTGCTCCCAAAAATGCGGAAACGGGTGGGATTGTGCCGCCGTATCGATCGTAATCGTTTCCTCATTCGCGGTTGCTTGCCCACTGACCGTCGAAATAGACGCGATCGCAGCCAACGCTGCGGCGATGCACAACGAGGCACGTTTCACTTCAGCAGCCCTTCCGATCCATGCGTCTGGGCGTATGCCAGGGCTGCCTCACGGACCAGAATGCCCATCTTGGGATGGCTCGGTTCGAGTGCCGGATTCACCCCGCACTCGCGCAGAGCCTCGCTGCAAGTCGGACCAATTGAGGCGATGAACAACTGCCGCAACCGGTCGAGCACCGCCTCCCTTTGCTGTGCGCGGCCGGCGAAATCCAAAAAGTGTTCGATCTGAACCCCGGTCGTGAACACGGCGACATCGATCGTCCCGGCGAGCACGCGTTTGAGCGCCTCCGCCAGAGGAGCGGTGTCGGCTGGGAACTGCCACTGGTAAACCGGCACTTGCGACACTATGCGGCCTTCCCTGCTTAATCC
>JAVKSW010000640.1:0-1769 GCA_039583505.1 Bryobacteraceae bacterium
TCCGGAAGCTCTCCGGCATCGATTGCTCTTTGACGTACTACGCGCTTTTCCAGCAGCTCACGACGCCTCCCATCGAATTTGCGATGCAGTTCGGTGAGAAACGCAACCGCTTCCCCGGTCAGAATTGCGCTCTGTCCCGCAGTGTGGTGAATGGCCCACCGGCTCCTGGCGGATCCGACAACGAAGGATGAAAACGGGGTGGAAGAGGCGCTACACTTCAGAACGCCGCCGACAGAAGAGGTCGGCTCTCGGTTGGTGCAAAAAAGCCCGGTGGTGAATGTGATCCGGGACGCCCAGGCCCTACGTTGGCACAACGATTTGTCACCTCTGCCGCGAGGTAGAGAGTACGAGAAGGATAGTCTCGATTTTCAGGCGTCCCTACGCTCGGCGGCAGAAGGAGACAGTATGGAGGTAGTGTATCGCCGTTGCTGCGGCTTGGATGTGCATAAGCAAACGGTGGCGGCTTGTTTGTCATTGCTCGACGAAGCGGGCCGGAAGACGAAGAAGAAGCGCGAGTTCGGCACGTTTTCCGACGAGTTGCGCGGGCTGATGTTGTGGCTGTATGCCAATAAGGTCACGCATGTGGCGATGGAATCAACCGGCGTGTATTGGAAGCCGGTCTGGAATGTGTTGGAAGGGAAGTTCACGGTCCTACTCGTGAACCCGCAACACATGAAAGCACTGCCGGGGCGCAAGACGGATCAAAAAGATAGTGAATGGATTGCCGAACTGCTGCAGCATGGTCTGCTGCGACCCAGTTTTATTCCTGACCGGGAGATTCGTGAACTGCGCGATCTCACGCGCTTACGCGTGCACTTGAAGCAAGAGGTCAATCGAGTGCGGAACCGGGTCCATCGCATTTTAGAAGACGCCAACATCAAGGTTTCCTGCGTGGTCACGGATCTGTTCGGCGTCTCGGGACGAGCGATGCTGGAAGCCATGGCGCGCGGCCAGACCGATCCCGGTTGGCTGGCCGACTATGCGCGGGGCACGCTGCGTTTGAAGAAAGACGAATTGGCGCGCGCTTTCCAGGGCCACCTCGGCGAGCATCACCGGTTTGTATTGAGCGAACTGCTGGAAGAGTTGGCTTTCCTGGAGGGGCGGATCGCGCGGCTGGAGACGGAGATCGAACGGCGGCTCAGTGCACACGCCAACGTAATCGAAAGGCTGTGCACGATTCCAGGCGTGGATCGCATTACGGCCTGGACACTGATTGCGGAGTTGGGGCTGGACATGAGCGCTTTCACCGATGCGGCGCATCTGGCCAGTTGGGCGGGGTTGTGTCCGGGTAACTGCGAGAGTGCGGGCAAGCGCAAGACCGGCAGAACGCGTAAAGGGAACGTCTACTTGCGGCGCGGTCTGTGTCAAGCGGCATGGGCGGCTTCTCACTGCCGGGATACTTACTTGACGGCGCTGTTCTACCGCGTCGCCTCTCGCGGCGGGGTAAAGAAGGCTGTCGTCGCGGTGGCGCACCGCATTGCCGTGATCGCTTATTTTCTGCTTGCCGAACAGGTCGTCTATAAGGAACTGGGCGGGGATTACTTCGACCGGGTTCAGCCTGAGCGGACCACCCGCAGATTGGTTCGCCGCTTGGAGAGACTTGGTCACCAAGTCAGCCTCCAGCCCAAAGCTCCTGCACCTCGGGACGCCTGGGACGCCTTGTCCATTCCCACCTCCCAAGGCGGCAAACGCCGAGGTCGCCCCTGTAAATGCCAGCAACGCGGAATTACTTGCGCTCACAAAACTTAGGGGCTGAGTTTTCGAAGGAC
>JAVKSW010000641.1:0-1763 GCA_039583505.1 Bryobacteraceae bacterium
CTCGCGGATTCCGACGAGCAGTGGCCGTCTCAAATCGTGGAGCGAGCCGAGCTCGAGCGTCTATTGGCGGAAGCCATCGAAAAGATGCCACAACTTGAAAAAACAGTACTCAGCCTGTATTACTACGAAGAGATGACTCTGCGCGAAATCGCGAAAATCGTCGACCTGCACGAATCTCGAATTTCGCAGTTGAAATCGCAAGCGATTCTGCGGCTGCGCTCGTATATGCAAAAGCGTTGGCCCCAGCAGCGCGGCGCGTGAGCGCCCGCTATTGACCTTCCGGCGCCGCCAGATTGATCGTCAGCGGCTTCCGGTTGCGTACCAGCGAAAGGGCAATCGGTTTGCCGGCTTCATGCTCCATTCGCATGTAGGAGGTCATATCGCGCGGGGTGGCCACGGTGCGATCGCCGATCGCAATGAGTACGTCCCCTGCCCTCAGGCCGGCTTTTTCGGCCGCTGACCCTGGATCGACCGATCGCACCAGCACGCCGCGCTTTACTCCGAAGTATTGAGCCAGTTGTGAGTCCACCGATTCGCATTCCATGCCGAAGAGTGAATTTTTCCAAACCAGCATCGGATTCGGGATGAAGCTTGGAAGACCTGGATCGGGAATCGTAAAAGCAAAGAAGTTCGGAGGCGTCTCGAGGCGAGACCTCGGACTGCCAGTCACCAGGCTCATCGTTTCGCTCTTGCCGTCGCGCCACACCTGTATCTTGATTTTCCTTCCTTCGGGGGTCTCCTGAACCAGGCGAATCAAGTGCTGCGCACCCAGGATGTTTTCGCCGTTATAGCTCAGGAGAATGTCGCCCTTTTTGATTCCAGCGCTTTCGGCAGGACTGCCTTCTTCCACGTTTGCCACTTCCACGCCTCTCGGTTCGGGTAGTTTCAGTGCCTTCGCGCGATCGGCATCTAGGTCGAGCAGCCGCACGCCTAGATAGCTGCCCGGCGGCCGAAGTTGCGCGAGTTGCCCGAATTCCGGCTCGATAGCAGACCCCTGGCGACTGAAACTCAAGTGGATACGGCGCGACTGGCAACGGACGTTCCCCGGCAGCAGCACTCCGGCAAACAATGCGGTGACCAGAACTGAGATACGCATCGTGCTGTCCGCTATTAATACACGTCGAGCGAAGCTTTCATGTCGCGGAGCAGTTGCACCGATCGCATACGAACGTAATCGTCGTCCCCCTGCGAACGGAGGACTTGCTGCAATGTGCCCGCCAGATCCGGACTGAACTCCACCCGCTGGTTGGCCGGCGCCAAAACGTCGATGGCTTCAGAACGCACCCCCGGGTTATCGTCGTGCTGCAACACGAATTTCAGAGCATCTCGCGTGGCTTGGTCCCCGGAAAACCGGCTTAAGCCTTCCAATGCCTTCAGCCGCACCGCAGCATTGCTATCGTGCCGCACGCTGTAAATGAGAGCGTCGCGGACATCGTTGCCATCCTGCCCTTTCAATACTTCCACCGAATCCACGCGAATGCCCGGGTCCGTCGGATCCTTCATCCCGGCAAGTAGAAGCTGCCGTACATCTTCGTCGTCCACTCGCCCGGTAATTTCCCGTGGCCGTATCTGGTCAAAAACGATGCGCACGTGATGGTTATCACCGGTTTCAATGTCGCGAATGCGCGCGCTCGAGGCATCGATCAAACCCATGCGCGAGGTGTCCCCCGCCCCGAAACCCGGAGTAGTATGCCGATCCGTCCAACGCGCCGCGGAGAAACCGGCCATCAGCAGAAACGAAGCAGCAGCCACACCCATCGACC
>JAVKSW010000642.1:0-1746 GCA_039583505.1 Bryobacteraceae bacterium
GCCCCACTGCTGGTAAACGTAAATCCCGGCGCCATGCAGTGGGCTACAGACCTGATCGGCTATGACGCCCTCACCAGTTATGGATCGCCTAGCTATTACGCTCAGGTGATGTTCAGTAATCACGTTGGCGATGAGGTGCTCGACTCATCGCTCGATGGTGGTGGACCCCGGCTGTTCTATTCAGTCACCTACAGCCATGCGAAGGGCGTCGTGTTTCTGAAACTGGTGAACGCATCTTCGGCAGCACAGCCCCTTGCTATCGAATTGCACGGTGCAACTCAGGGAAGGAAAGCTGCCAAGCTGATAAGTCTGAGCGCGCACACGCCTGAAGAAACGAATACGATATACGCTCCCACCCGTCTCAAACCATTGGAGACAACGCTACATGATTTAGCCGGTAGTTTCCAACACACACTGCCGCCTTACTCGATTCAGGTTCTGGAGATTTCCGTCAAATAGCTCAATAGGAAGCGGTAAAGTTCACGCTGCTTATCGCATCGCCTCGAGGCGCGCAATGCGCTCTGCCGTGGAGGGGTGCGTCGAGAAGAGGCGCATCAGCGTTTCGCCCGTGAATGGCTTGATAATGAACAGGTGCGCGGTCGACGGGGTCGCTTCCATCGGTAAGCGCTTCGAGTAGGCCTCCAGCTTCTGCAACGCAGAGATCAACTCATACGGTTTGCCGGTGTATTTTGCGGATGCGGCGTCCGCATCGAACTCTCGGCTGCGCGAGATCGCCATCTGGATCAGCATCGCGGCAATCGGCGCCAGAATAACCATCAGCAAACCACTCAGCCCGCCGCCCTCCCGATCGTCGTCACGGCTGCCGCCGAAAAAGAAGGCCATTCGCGACAGAAATGTAATCGCGGTCGCGATCGTCGCCGCGACGGAGCTGATCAGAATGTCACGATGCAGCACGTGCCCCAGTTCGTGTGCGACCACGCCCTCGATTTCGTTGTCCGACATCGCGTCGAGAATTCCCGCCGTAAAGGCTACCGAGGCGTGTTGCGGATTTCGGCCCGTGGCGAAAGCGTTCGGAGAGGGATCCGCAATCAGCCAGAGTTTCGGCATCGGAATGTTCATGCGTTGCGCCAGTCCGGCCACAATGGGCGACACGCGCGCATACACCGCTGCATTTTGATCAGGCGTGACCGGCTGAGCCGAATAGCTGGCCAGCGCGACTTTATCGGAGAAAAAATAGCTGAAGAAGTTCATCGCCAAGGCAATCACCAGGCCGATATATAACCCGTTCCGTCCACCAAACGCTTCCCCGAGGAACAGCAGCAGCCCGCTCAGCACACCCAGCAGGAGAACTGTCTTTACCGTATTCATAAGCTCACCCGCCTATTAGATGAACGCAACCCGCGTTAAGCGCCCAAAATGGGCAGTCCAGGCGTCCCGAGGTCAACCCTTTGAACCGGTTGACGTTTGCGAACTCGTGGATTTGGCCGTGCGCCGACGACGTTTGCGCTTCGAACTATTTTGCTGCGTATCGGTCGAGTGACCCGGTGTCGGCCGGCGTTGTTGACCTACATCCGGATTATCCGGCCCGGGCTCCTGATGCGGCACGTCCCGGCTGTTCGTAGGCGGACCGGTGGGATTTGGACTCTGCTGCTGGCCGAACAGAAGTCCAGTACCACCGCTCAAGAGCACGCTGAGAAATCCGATACACAGCTTCCGCATAAGAGGCTTACCCATAGCTGTGACCATTCCGAAGCGCAATTCGTTTCGGATTGCAGCGTCGGTGCT
>JAVKSW010000643.1:0-1745 GCA_039583505.1 Bryobacteraceae bacterium
CTTCCCGGCTTTGCGAATAAGGCCCGTCGACCGGATTGGGGACCCACATCTGGACGTCGCGGTCAGGGAACAGAAACGATGCGGGCATAACGCCAACGATCGTGTAGGAGTACTGCTCAAGGTGGAGCACCTTGCCAATCGCTTTTGGGTCCGCGTGAAAGCGGCGCCGCCAGAAACTGTCGCTGATGAGAACGGCATTGGGTCCGCCGAAGTGCTCTTCCTGAGGGCTGAAATCGCGACCCAGCGCCGGTGAGACGCCCCACACCTGCAAAAAGCGGGGAGCGACAAATGCTTCGGTTACTTTCTCCGGCAGCGCGCCCGACCTCTCGGAAACGTCTTGCGTGTCATAGCCCGAGATCGCTTGAAACGAGCTGTTCAGGCGGTTCCAGTCTTCCAGACGCACCGGTGCAACAAAACTCCACGGGTTTTTCCCCTTGCGGTCGTACTGATGCAGGACCATCAGCTCATCGCCATTTGGAAATGGTAAAGCGCGTAACAAAATGGCATCGATAGCCGAGAATACGGCGCTGTTTGCCCCGATGCCCAGCGCCAGTGTCAGAATAATGGCGATCGAAAAGGACGGCGATTTGCGCATGAAACGCAACGCCGATTTAACGTTCGAGAGGGCGTTTTCCAGCGTGACGATGCGATGCACGTCGCGCAGCTCTTCTTTCATCTGCTCCCGCCCACCGAATTCGAGCATTGCTTCACGGCGCGCTTCCTGGGGTGTGAGCCCGGCCGCGACTTTCTCTTCGACCAGCTCGTCAAGGTGAAAGCGAAGCTCGGAATCAAGCTGCGTCTCAAGAGGGCGCTTACGTCGAAAAAATTTCCACGCCATGGGCCATTCCTATTCCGCGGCTCTCAATACCAGGCCGACCGCGCCCGCCAGCCGACGCCAGTTCAATTGTTCCGTTGCCAGCTGCTTGCGTCCTTTCGCCGACAGCTTGTAGAACTTGGCCGGCCTGCCTTTGTCGGATTCGCCCCAATCGGCTTCCAGCCAGCCGCGCTTTTCCAGCCGGTGGAGCGCCGGATAGAGCGATCCTTGCTGCACTTGCAGCACTTCCTTAGAGATCTGGCGGATGCGTTGCGAGATGCCGTATCCGTGAACCGGGCCCAGCGCGACAATCTTCAGGATCAGCATGTCGAGCGTTCCCTGCAGCAGGTCCGACCTTTCAATTGGCATTTTGATTTATCTATGTCTTCCTACATATACCTCAAGATGTGTAGAAGGTCAACATATGTAGAACAACATGGCTAGTAGGCAAAAAAAATCCCCAGCAGCGCGAGGCTGCTGGGGAAAGGCCGAGACAACCGACCTATGGGATTACTTCTTCGCCGAACGGCGCCAGCGCAGGAGGCCGAGGCCGACAAGTCCGCTGCCGAGCAAGCTCATAGAGACCGGCTCCGGAACCGCGGGCGCGAACGCCGAGACCTGCGCCTGACCATCATCCTGAATGTTCAGCGTGCCAACCGTGTAATACTTGGCGTTCGTCTGAACCTCCAGCCAGGTGTTCGATCCGGGGGCGAGACTCACGTTGAACCCTACGGTATCCGCAGTGTAGCGATCAGCCGAGGTAGGCTGAGTAGTTCCGCTGACATAACCGACCGAAGTTGTGAAGCCTGTGAAATCACCAGCGCTGATGCGAGCGATGGTGTCCCTGCTGATCTGATCGTTCGAAACATAGTAGAAGAAGTCCAGATCGCCGGTGCTCGAATCCGTGTACACCTGGGATTCATATTGGCCG
>JAVKSW010000644.1:0-1740 GCA_039583505.1 Bryobacteraceae bacterium
ATCAGCAGGTGGCCCTTGCGCGGCCGGACTTGTATTTCCGGAATTAACTGCGAGATTGCCGCGCCTGTCGCGAGTACTATCAGGCCGGCCGATATTGCACTGCCGTCCTGCGAAGTGACGCCTGAATCGCAAACCTTAACCACTTTCGTCCGGAGAAATACTTCGATTCGCCCCGAACCGTGGCGCTCAACAAAATACTTGGCAGAGGTGGGCGGATAGCACACGCTGTCTGCCGGCATCAGCAGCGCTCCAGCGAGATCCGGCCTCAGATTCGGTTCCGCCCGCTGCAACTGCTTGGCATCTAAAATTTCCACCGGCGTCTTGCGTTCCGAATAGAAACGGTATTTGCGCTGCACTTCCAGAAGCTCTTCTTCGTCAGCAGCAACCCAAAGCGAGCCGCACGGCAGATACTCCGCGTCCGGCGGAAGCTGTCCGGCGAGTTCGCGCCACAGCCCCTGCGAAAAACTGGTGAGCGCGAACTGCGCTTCGGAATCGTCCATGACCGCGAGATGGCCCATGCCCGCCGCCGTCGCGCCTCCCCCGATCACATCCGCTTGTTCGCACACGCCCACTCTCAATCCGGCCTGCGCGAGTTCGCTCGCACAAGCCGCGCCAACAATCCCGGCCCCCACAACCACGGCGTCGAATGAAAGCGGACTTACCAACTGCCCCTTTCGCCGAGGCTGTCGATTACTGCAGATAGCCGCTCGACCCCATTGCGCCAATTCACCTGCAACCCTATTTCCGCTTTGTTCGGATCTCCGCTCGCCAACGCTTTGATGATGCCGTTGTGCTCCGCAATCGACAAATCGAGCTTGTCGAGAATGGCGCCTGCGTATAACCGCCAATAGCGCTCCGCTTGCGGCTGAATTGTCCGGTGAATCTCTATGAGCCGCGGGCCCGCGCTCGCCTCCATGATGATCCGATGGAAGCTGAGGTCCAACTCAAAAATCCGATTGGCATCCGAACGCTTCGCCCGGCATAGCTCCCTCAAAGCGCCGTTCGTCTCTTTCAACTCACGCACGATCTTCAAGCGCGTGCTGGAATTCAATTGCGCGGTTTGCCGCGCCCCCAAGCCCTCGAGGTGCCCGATAATCGCATACAGTTCGCGTGCATCCTCCTTCGTCAGCGGAGCAACGACCATCCGGCTCTTGCTCCCTTTGCCGGAGGACACCACATATCCTTCGCGTTGCAGCCAGTGCAGCGCTCCGCGCACTGGTGTTCGGCTGATGCCGAGACGATCGGCGATGTCGGCTTCGATCATCCAGGTACCCGGCGACAGCCGGCCGCGTACAATCATCTCTCGCAGACTCTTGAAGGCAAGGTCCTGGCTATTGCGGCGGGGAGCTTTGCTTGCCGGGGGTTTAACACCCTTGTTTCTGCGCTGTGTATCGTTCATGGCATTTCGCAAGAGAATTATACGGTCAGATCAAATTGTATACAATCACGTATACTCCCCAACAGGAACCTTCATCGTGCTTTCAATGCGAAACAGCATCTCGCGCAACAGGCCACCGACTCGAAGGCAAGCTCTGAAGAGTGGCGCCGCAGCATTGGGGGTTACTGCATTCGGGTCGCCGCTCGCGCAGTCCGACTCGCTGCAAATCGCCGGCCGGCCCGTGGAACTCGCATTCAACGCATGTAGTCGTTACACGATTCGTGTTACTTTGCGGGCGGTCGAAAGCGGCGTTGTTCAGCCGCTCATCTCCGACGGAGCGCTGGTCCAAGAACACTTTGCCG
>JAVKSW010000645.1:0-1721 GCA_039583505.1 Bryobacteraceae bacterium
TATGTTCGCGAGCGAAGCGAATATCTGATAAACCGGAACTTCCGGGCTCTCGCGATACTCGGAAGTCAGTTACAGAAGAGCATTAATGTTCACAGCACCATCCTGCAGACCTACGCGGATCAAAGCGATCAAGTCAGCCCTTTAGAACCCGACCGTCAACGCCAGGCGATTCACCGTTTCCTTTCGACAAAAACCGGGGGCACGGCGGATCGGCAAGCGCGGATGGCTTATCTGGATTATCTGGCGCCTAAGTTCGAACTCGACCCGATCGCGATCGCCGTCGCGGGACGCTCGCAATTAGCGGTACGGCGGCGTGATGGCAATTGGGAACTCGTTCTGACGGCCTCCGGTTCTGCTGAGAACCACACCGGCTATGCGGGCTCCATCAAGATTACTGACCTGTTGCAGCCTTATATAGCGTCTTTGCCGTTCGATGACATTCTGGTCGCCTCGCAGTCGGGCGCCATCGTATATGAAAAAGCCCTCGCCGGGCCGCGGTTCACCACCCTGAGTTCCCTGTTGGGCAACGAAGCGGCCGACGGAAACAAGCCAAAAATCGAGCAGAGCGCCGCCGCAGACGCCGGCGAATCGTCGCCTTCCTCGGACTCTGCCCAAGCCGAAAGCGACTCAACGGGTAAGATCCGATTGAATGCGGATCAGACATGGCGCGCTAGATCTCCGCATCTGGCCGACGTCACGCTCGCCGGTACGAAGTACAAGCTCTTCTTGCAACCCGTTCTGGTCGATTCGGTAGGCGATAGGAACAACGCCCCGCGTCCGCCCCGCGAGTGGGTCTTATGCGGTCTGGTCTCCGCAAAGGCGCTTCAATGGGAATCGCTCGCTATTTCGTACACCGCGATTATCTGGCTCACCGCGCTGTTTCTCATCGTCTGTTTCAGCGCACCCGTCCTGAAAATCTTCCTGCTCAATCAGTGGGAGCACTTGAAAGCGCGTGAACTGTCGGTCGTCGGCCTTTTCCTGTTGCTGCTGAGTTGTGTCTTTACGCTAGCGATTCTGCAATCGGTCTATTACCATTTCATCGCCGACGGAACCGATGACCGGTTGCAAAGCCTGGCCACTCGTCTCTCGGGCGACACGCGAACCGAGATCAGTCAGATGCGCAAGCAACTGCTGGAGGCATGTTCGACGAATGAATTGCGCACTGATCTGGCGGCGGCCGAGCACGCCGAGGTGGTGAGAAGAGATCCCCAGCAGCCGATAGGCGATGACCCGATCACGCCTTACGGTAACTCGTATCCCTACTTCAATACCATTTTCTGGACGGATTCCGACGGGCACCAGATCGTCAAATGGAGCTCCAGCTCGTACGTTACTCCGATGATTGATGTCTCTGTTCTACCCGCTTACCAACGATTGAACCAGCCTGAGCAGTATTCGGTCTTGTATCTCGACGGCAGAGGTCCGCCTTTCGTTCTCGATTCCGTCGTTCCACCGAATCGGCTTGAATATCTCGCCGTACTGGGGACGCGGACGTGCCTTTGCAACCCTTCACTCTGCCGCCAACCTTCCAATCTGAGAGGGGACGTTCTGAAAGGTGACGCCTTCATCGCGGCCGAGCCTTTCTCTCTCATCGATCCGCTGCTTCCCTATGGCTTCGGGTTCGCCGTCATCGACAGATTCGGCCGGGTCCTGTTCCACGCCGATAAAACCCGCAACACGCTCGAGAACTTCTGGCAGGAGAGCGATTGGAACCAACAGTT
>JAVKSW010000646.1:0-1720 GCA_039583505.1 Bryobacteraceae bacterium
TTGCAATTCTTGCGGTGGCGCCTGCCGTCGCTGTGCTGCTCCTTCAAAACAAGGCCGTCACACAGAGCTGGACAACCTTGCCGGAACAGTTGAGCCGATATCAATATGGAGTACCAACAACGCTAACCATTCAGCCCCTGCCAGTTCCCCACAATCGGCTGACGCCCGAACAACAGCTCGAATACAAGGGGCAGAGCCTGACGCACGGAATCGGTATTGATACGCCGGCCAGATTCTTGCTTCGGCTGGAGTACCGCTCACGCTACTATCGCTTTTTCTTTCTGCCGCCGCTTTACATCGCGATCGTTGCCTTCTTCTTCGCGGTGCGGAACAATCGCATGCTCTGGGTGGTTGGTACGCTGGCGATCTTTGCGTTGGGCACTAACTTATTCCCTTACCTGCTGGTTCATTACCTCGCGGGCGTGACGTGCCTCTTCATTCTGGTCAGCGTCGTCGGCCTACAACAGCTCAGCCGCCTGACCATCGCGTCCGCGCAACTCGGCCGCGAAGCCGCCCGCCTGATTGTCTTTCTGTGCGCCGCGCACTTCGTGTTCTGGTACGGACTTCACCTGTTTGAGAATCAGTTTGAAAAGCAGCAATTTTCCACCGCAATCGCGGGCTATGAGACCTGGGACATGATCAATCACCGTGTTCCGGAGGAAGGTATAGCGCTTGAGCGGCGCATTCAAATCCATCAGCAGCTCGCCGCCATGTCCGGCAAACAACTCGTGTTTGTTCGTTACTGGCCACAACACCTGTATCAGGACGAGTGGGTCTGGAATAGCGCCGATATTGATGCCGCGCGTATCGTTTTCGCGCGGGATCTAGGGCCGGTGGAGAATCAAAAGCTCTGCCACTACTATTCCGGCCGGACGGTTTGGCTGCTCGAGCCCGATTTCCGCCCTCCGCGGCTCTCACCGTATCAATAGCTAATCGAGCGCGCGTTGAACTGTTCGAGAACTTTGTCTTCGGCCGCGTAGTCGAAAGCAGCCTCATTCACGGTTGCGGGAGGATTCGCCCGCTCCCAGGCAATGGTGCGCTCTAGTCCGGTTTCATGGTCAAAGGGTTCAACGAACCCCAGGTCTGTCCGTATTTTTGCCGTGCTGTAGACCCAGTGCTGCTCGCTGTTGTACGGGATGCGCAGGTGAGCCGGCGTAGCCTCCTTCGGCACGGCAAGGACGGGTCCGTTCCAGTTCGCCACACGCGCGATCTTACGCACCCACTCTATTTCGGAAGCTGACTCCAGCTCCGCAACGTTATAGATTTGTCCATCCGCTCTGCCGGAAACGGCGGCGCGTGTAATTGCAGCGGCAACGTTCTCGACGTAGCCCCGTGGCCCGCGCCATTGCGCCGCATCTTCTTGAATCAGGATGGCACGCCGGTTGTCATCCATTCTCTTCAAATACGGAAACAAACGATGCAGCGGATCCCCAGGCCCATAGACCATCGGTAAACGCAAAATGGTTCCGGGCAATTGTCGATCGCTCAGCACAGCGCGCTCCACCGGGATTTTGTCGTATTCATCGTCCAGCCACGGAAGTGCCGCCCTGAGCCTCGCAAGGACCTCCGGCCCATACGTGTTTAGTTTGGTCCGAAGTTCCGACTCTTCTGTTAGCGGTAGCTGCTGCAGCGGGCCGGGTTCGAACCCGTGCAAAATTCCGGCGGCGCGATATACGTCTCCGCTGCTGAGAACGACAACTCGCTTCGCAATCCCGCGAAA
>JAVKSW010000647.1:0-1714 GCA_039583505.1 Bryobacteraceae bacterium
TTTGGTTGCTGCGGTCGGTGATCAACAGCGTTTCGGCTCGAATCGATCGCAGCTTCTCGATCAGTTCGCACATCGGCCTCCAGGTCACCCCTGGCGGACAGAAGAGAAAAGCTGGAAAAGACGCCTCCAGCATCGCGATAGGGCCATGCAGCAGATCAGCGGAAGAGAACCGTTCGGCGACAACGTAGCAGGTCTCCATCAGCTTGAGAGCGAACTCGAACGAATTCGAGTAGTTCAAGCCGCGGCCGACGCAGACCGCATGCTGCATAAAGCAATAGCGCTCGGCGCGAGCGCGAATATCGTCTTCAAGATCTAGCGCGGCCGCACCCCACTCGGGGATCTTCTCCAGATCCTCCAACCAGACAGGCGCGCCTAAGGCATGCGCGAGCAGATACAGGCACGTAAGCTGGCCCGTGTATGTCTTTGTCGCAGCGACGCTCTTTTCTTTCCCCGCGTGGACCAGGAAGGTGTGCTCGGCCAGATGAACGAGGCTGCTTTCGCTTTCGTTTGTAATGCCGATGGTGAAAGCGCCGGCCGCCCTTGCACGCTCGAGCACCACATTCGTGTCGGTCGATTCGCCCGATTGCGAGATCGCGACGACGGCCGCATTCCTGAGATTCACCCGCGCTTCGTACAGCGTGAGAACCGAAGGCGCGGCTAGCGAGACCGGAATTCCCGTGGAGATTTCGAGTAAGTAGCGGCCGAATTGCGCCGCGTTGTCGGACGTTCCTCGCGCAGCCAGCAGAATGAGCTGCACCGGATTCTTCTCGAAGTACCTGCGCAACTCTCCTGCGCGGGGCCATTCCTCATGCACAGTACGTTGGATCGCCTCCGGCTGCTCCCGGATCTCCTCGCGCATGGTTGACATGCTAGAGAAGATAACAGCAAGGCGAAGCGCGCACTTCGCCTGCTAGTGTAGAACTCTCTCGCCGTGTATTGGGCCGAGCAGATATTGCGGGCTGATCGCCGCTGACATCGGGAGACGCGTAATGGTGGGCTTGAGGAGGATCAGAGTGTTGCTGACCTGAGTTTCGCGCGTGTTTTCACTGAACACTTGGTTCAGACCGGCGATTTGCGAGATCCCCGAAAGTCCATTTCGCGTAATCGTGCGGTTGCTTGAGTCCATGCCGGCGACCACCGCCCATTGGCCTTCCCGCAGCGATATGCTTCCTTTGAACTGGCGCTCCGCGATGGCCGGAACAGTGTTGAAGGTTTGGGACCCCAGCGACTTGTAATCTGCCTCCAATTCCAGCGAAATATCACCGTCTCCGTTTACACGCGGGCTCATCTTAAGAATGATTCCCAGGTCCTCCATAGTGATTTGAGGAGCCGGGTTGTAGATGGAGGCGGCCGATTGCTGAAAACCGGTATATATGCTCTGCGCGATCGGATATTGATCTCCGATATGCAGGCTCGCGGTTTGTCCTTCGGCGACCACGACGGTCGCGTCATACAGAATACGACTGAAAGAGTTCGAGTAATTGGCGAAAACCGTGGCGCTCGTCAAGCCGAATCCCAATAGCGTCGCGCCCCCGCCGAACGCCAGGAAATTGGGGGCATTCGTCACGTTCGGAAGAACGTTCCTGAAGTTCGCAAGGCCGAAATCGACTAATTGGAATGCAGTCGGCAGCGATACTCCGTAATGATAGCTGCGGTCGGAATCAAAAGTCAGGAATTGTACCTCGATCGACAGTTGTGCGCGCGGCAGGAGCAC
>JAVKSW010000648.1:0-1711 GCA_039583505.1 Bryobacteraceae bacterium
CGTAGGCCATTTTAAAGGTGACCGAGGCCGGATCGTCATACGTCCAGAAGGTTTGGGTGGTCGGGTTGTAGAGCCAATCCGCGAGCGAGAAAAAGTCGCGATGGGCGCTGAAGCCGGAAGAGGTGAAGGTCTCGAGCGTCCGGAAAGTCGCGAGTCCGTCGGTGGCAAGCGTATCGCCGGAAGGCGAGGGCGCCGGACCACTCGAGGACTGATACAGGCCATAGTTGCGGTTGGGAACGCCGGTCCAGCCGCGACCATAGGCAGGTATGCCGAGCAGCATCTTCCGGGCGGGGACGCCGGCATCGAGATAGGCGTCGATAGTGCCCTCTATATAGAATCCTTGGCCGCGTGCCGGGTCGAAGGGAGACTCGAACAGCGGAGCGGCGTGATTCGTGGTGGTTTCCCATGTGCCGTGATAGTCGTAGGTCAGCATGTTCAGAAAGTCGAGCTGCTGGGCCACGGCTGCCAATTGAATGTTGGAATAATTCTGGGAGCCGGCAGGCGCGGCCATGGTCAGTAAATAGGTTTTGTTGTTTTGCCCACCGAGAATGCGGAGCTGGTTGCGGAATTCGGTTACCAGAGCGGTGAAGTTTTGTTTGTCAGCCGCGGCGGGGAATTCCCAGTCGAGATCGATGCCATCGAACAGGCCGGCTGCCGATAGTCCTCCGGGCAAGTTTCCATTGATAAACATGTCGATGCAGGAGGACACGAGTCCCCGGCGACCAGTTGCCGTGGCCGCAGCAGCGGAAAAGTTGGCACTGTTCGCAGCCGACGCGCCGCCCATGGAGATCAGAACTTTCAAGTTCGGGTGAAGCTGCTTCAGTTGCAAGAGGGCGGCGAAATTTCCGTAAAGCGGACCTGTGTAGCGCTGACGATTGACGGAGGGAAGACCTGGATTCTGATAGTCCGCCCAAGCATCGGCGATGGCGCATTGACCATTGGGGCTGACGTTCGCAAAGGCATACATAAGCTGCGTCAAGTCCGCGGCTGCTCCGCTTTTTTGAACGTCGGCAACGTTGTAGAGGGCACCGTAAATGCTCCACTCTTCAAAATAGGCGCCGAGCCGATCGCCCGATCGTCTGGTTCGCGCTGCGTCATCCGTTTGTGCAGGTGCGGCAACACCGACGGCAAGCAGCAGAGCGGGCAACAAAGCAAAAATTCTGAACCGCGATGTGCGGCGGAGTGAATGGTGTGTCATGTAGAGAACCTCAAACGCGGAGGTGGATTGATTATATGCCCGCGGGTCCACACAACCGTGACATCAGCGTCTGAGGTACTGGTCGGTTTTGTTCAGCCAATCGGCGCGGGGAGGCGTGAAGATGTCGATGTCCACGGTATCTTCGAGCGCCACCGCGGTATGCGGCACGTTTGGAGGAATGCATAAGAACTCGCCCGAACGGACGGTGATTTCCTTGCCGTCGATGGTGAAGTGCAACGCGCCCGACTGCACATAGGTCACCTGCTCATTGAAATGGCTGTGCAGCGGCACTACGCAGCCTTTTTTCATCAAGACGCGCGCAACCATCATCTGGTCGCCGACGACGAGCTGGCGATCCAACAGCGGGTTCAGGGTTTCGGTGGGGATTTCATCCCAGCGGACGTATTTCACCTCAGCGGTTTCACTCATGAGTTTCCATTCTATTCCTGGCTGTTTATACGCCCTTGTACATGCCGCCGTCGACCAGAATGGTCTGGCCGGTGACAAAGGAGG
>JAVKSW010000649.1:0-1708 GCA_039583505.1 Bryobacteraceae bacterium
AGCACGGCCGGGTCTTGCGCTTCGGCGCGTTCGGCGCAACAGGCGATCGCCGCCGCAAGATTCTTCGGGGCCTCCACGAACGGCATTCCAACAAACCGTGTGCCTTCAAGCGCTACCGCGGCCGGCGAAATGAACTGATACACGGCTTCATCCAGCGTACGCAGCCAATCCGAGAGCGTCAGGACCGCTTCGGGCAGCACTGCCTGCAGGTTCGCATCATAAACCGCCGCGTATACCTGCTCACGGCGCGCGTCCAGCACGACTGCTCGCAGAGGCAAACTGCCAAACGAACCCAGCGCCTGCAGATTGGAGATCCCGACGGCCGGCTTGCCCATCGCCTCCGCTAACCCTTTTACGGCTGACAAGCCTACGCGAACACCGGTAAACGAGCCGGGACCGCTCGCCGCCGCGAAGCGATCTATTTCTGCCAAACGAACTCCCGCATCCCGCAAAAGCTGCTCGAGGACGGGAAATATCACGTGAGCAAAGCCATCCGGCGACGTAAACGTAACTTCAGCTACAGTTTCGCCTGCTGATCGAACGGCAGCACTACCCAACTCCAAGGTGGTATCGAGCGCCAGGATGATCACGGGCTGAGCTTGTAGGTTTTCTCGATCTCGTATGCCTTGCCATTCGCGTTGATCGCGTGCAGCAGTATCTCCAGCTCGCCCGGCTCCGTGACCGACTCTTTCGGGACCGTGAGATTACCAGAGGAACCGACGGCCAGAAAGAGAGGGCCCTGTTCGCCTTCGACGATGGCTCCCCACCACACGTACTGCATGTAGCGGGTCGCTCGATTGGATTTGGTCAGCTTTGTTTGGAACGGTGTAGGAAGGCCCGCGATGATCTCATCTCCCGGGGGATCCACGATCTCGAACGGAATCTTCGCCGGGTCGCTTTCCACTTCCTGAATAGGTGCATCGACGGATTCAAAGCGTACCGAACGCAGCATCCCTTGCTTATGTCCTTCCCGCTCTACATCGAGAATCCAATCGTGCGAGTTGTCGGGAGTGGGGCGGCTGAAAACCTCGCCCTTGTAGTCCTTCAGCGGAAGTTCTTCGCCTGTCGCCGGGTTCACCCAAACCGGGTTGTACTTATGTTTCGGAA
This sequence comes from Bryobacteraceae bacterium, assembly GCA_039583505.1. Classification (GTDB taxonomy): domain Bacteria; phylum Acidobacteriota; class Terriglobia; order Bryobacterales; family Bryobacteraceae; genus Bog-105. The sequence goes on from JAVKSW010000649.1 coordinate 1,108, forward strand.
GGTCGATCTCAACGATACCCGGGTCTTGGGCATAGGCGATATAGCCGATCTCTTCCAGACCGACGGCACGAGCTCCGGAGACATCGAAGTAAGGCTCAAATTCCCAGTGCCGCGTATTGGAGACGACTCTTAACCAGATCTGAACCGCCTTTACATTAGCCGCGTTTTCCAAAGCTTCATAGGAAATGCTGGGGTAATCGCCGTTGGTCGTGCAATTCCAGAGCTGATGGCGGAAGGTGTCGGGATTTGTGGCGGTGATGACGTGGATGGTTGGCATGGAACTGAACTGATGCTCGACCGCTCCGACCTCGGGGTGCGGGGAAGCTTCGATCAGATACGTCTGCCAACTGTCGACCAACAGCGGCCAGGAGGAGACGCGCGCATCAGAAGAGCTCGGGTGATGAAAGGTGTCGTATTCCTGCAGCACAGCCGCGATCTCTCTCAATACCTCGTGAGCGTTGCGGACGTCCTCGAAATGCTCGATTCCTTGCCAGGTGACATTCAAACCCCCATAACGGGCAATAAGGTAACGAATGAGCGCCGTGCGCTGTTCCCCTTCGTTGAATGCGCCAGAGCGCACGAACGAATCGTCGGCGAACAA
>JAVKSW010000650.1:0-1687 GCA_039583505.1 Bryobacteraceae bacterium
ATGCTACCGTCGGCGAGCGCGGCGAAAAACACCGCGCGGGTCGACTGGGTCACGACAACGCCGCATTTGCGGCGACAACACAACCGGAGGGCGTCCCGGTCGTAGTTGAAGGTTAGGTGGGCGGCGGTTGGCGCCGATTCGATAGAATCCGGTTGCCAAACGCAGAAAAACCGAAAGGAGCCTACCGCCGTGAAAGAACCTTATCACATCGTGACCCGCGCTGCGCGCGAGTCCGCCGCCGTCATCGAGCAGTTCTGCCAAGCCAACGGGCAGATCCTGCTCCCGATCGTCAACCTGATCCAGAACGCCAGCCAGGTTGTGGAAACCGTGATCTATGAAATTGGGCATCAAACTCTGGAGCAGATTCTGGTCCTGAGCGCCGAGCAAGTGGCGGGCCCACGCACTCCAGGCAAAAGCAGTGGCGAGATCCGCCACCATGGCTCACAGCCGGGCCGCGTGCAACTGGCGGACCGGAAGATCAAGGTGAAACGGCCTCGACTGCGGCACAAGACCGAAGGCGAAGTGAAGGTCCCGGCCTATGAAATGCTCCGCCAGGATCGAGGTCTTGGGCAACATATGTTGGGTGCTCTGCTGCGGGGAGTGTCCACCCGCGAATATCAGGAAGTTTTGCCGCAGATGGCGGAGACGGTAGGGGTGTCGCGCAGCGCGATCAGCCGGAAAGTCATTGAGGCGAGCGGCGAGCAGCTCCAGCAATTGCAGGAGCGGCGGTGGGATGAGGTCGAAATCCTCGTGATCTACATTGACGGCCAACGCTTTGGCGCACATCACGTGCTCAGCGCGGTAGGCGTCGATGTCGAAGGCAAGAAGCACATTCTGGGGATCGCGGCCGGCGCGACCGAGAACGCGGCCGCGGTCAAATCCTTGTTAACGCGTTTGCGGGAGCAGGGCCTGCCTACGGATCGCAAATACTTGTTCATCATTGATGGCGCGAAGGCATTGCGAGCCGCTATCGAAGAAGTATTCGGCTCCGATCAGCCGGTGCAGCGGTGTCGCAACCACAAGCTGGAAAACGTCATGCAGGAACTGCCCAGGGAGCAGCAAAGCCAAACGCGAAATCTGATGCGGGCGGCCTGGAAGGTGAAAACGGCCGAGGAAGGCGAGAAGCGGATCGAGCAAATGGCCCGCCTGCTGGAGCATGACCATGAATCCGCCGCGCGCAGCCTGCGAGAAGGAATGAAGGAGATGTTCACCCTCCAGCGTCTTCAGATTCCAGCCAGCTTGCACAAATGTCTGGCAACCACCAACATCATCGAGAGTCCGCACAGCGGCGTCCGTCGCCGCACCGACAATGTCAGCCGCTGGCGCGACAGCCAGATGGTGGAACGCTGGGTGGCATCGGCCTGGCTCCTTACCGAGAAGCATTTCCGGCGCATCGATGGCCATGAGCATCTGTGGAGTCTGGCAGCGATCCTCGGCAGGGAAACCAATTCCGCAAAACAGGAGAAGGTAGCGTAAGATGAACTCAGCCGCTTACCTAACCTTCAACTACGGCCGGGACGCCCTCCGTGAACGTGCGAGACGGATCAACCACCCCAGCAATCTGAATTCCCGGAGATTCAGCTACAGTTTTGCTTGCGCTAGTTTCGATTTCAATTCTGGATGTCCAGTGTACTAGCTGTCCAGCCTTTTTTGAAAAGCGTGGCGCATTAATCGTCCAACTTCCATC
>JAVKSW010000651.1:0-1684 GCA_039583505.1 Bryobacteraceae bacterium
CGCCAGCACCAGGCCATTTGCGATGTAGAAATTCGCATAGCTGGCAGGCAGTCGCTGGCCATCGAAGAACACGGGTTGCGGCATGGGTAACGTTTCAACCCGGAACAACTCGCCATCCTGATCTCGCATTTCGCGTAGCAGCGCGAGGTTCTCCCGTAAGGGCTCGTAATTGGCGTCGGATGGATCCTCTTCCGTTGCGATCACCACCGTGGCGCTATCGGTGAAGCGTGCGAGGTCGTCGATATGGCCGTGCGTGTCGTCTCCCAAAATTCCATTCCTCAGCCACAGGGTGTGACGCGCGCCCAGGTATTCCCGAAACACCGCCTCCAGATTGCCGCGCGTCAACTCAGGATTGCGTGCCTGCTCCTGGCTCAGCAGGCATTCCTCGGTTGTCAACACACTGCCCACTCCATTCACGTCGATGCTTCCGCCTTCCAGGACGACGCGCCGGCTGTTCCAGAACGGCGTCCACATTCGAAGCTTGAGATAAGGCAACAAGTTCTGTGTCACGAGTTCGTCGCGTTGGTAGTTGTCGTATTTCGCCCAGCCGTTAAACCGCCAATTCAAAATTCCAAGCTCGGCTTGCTCGCCGCGGACGAACATGGGACAGAAATCGCGCGTCCAACTCCGATCGGTGGCGACCGCGAAGAATTGGACCGCCTCCATTTGGACATGGCACGTCTCGAGCACGAGCCGGGCCTCGCGTTCCATGTCAGCATCCTGAACCAGAACGCAAATTTTTTCAAAGCCCGAAAGGTGACGAATGATTTCGCCATAGATCCACGGAATCGGCTCAAACTTGCCCGGCCAGTCGCTCTTTTCGTGAGGCCAGGCGAGCCATGTGGTTTCGTGCGGTTCCCATTCCGCCGGCATCCGAAATCGTAGGGATGCGGGTGTTGCTTCGCCAACGTGCATTCGTTTACGCGAGCCAGCGCTGGGTGATCGGCGCGTAGGCGTCGATACGACGGTCGCGCAAAAACGGCCAGTTGCGGCGCACTTCATCTATCTGTCCCGGATCGCACTCCACCACCAAAACGTGATCGTCCTCGGCAGGCGCCTGGGCAATGACGCGGCCAAACGGATCGGCTACAAAGGAATTCCCCCAGAATTCCAAGCCGCTTTCCGCGGGTCCTTCGAAGCCAGTGCGGTTTACGGCCGCAACGAAGACGCCATTCGCAATCGCATGAGCGCGCTGAATGGTTCGCCATGCATCCAGTTGTGCTTCGCCGTATTTTGCTTTTTCAGACGGGTGCCATCCGATAGCGGTCGGATAAAACAGCACATTCGCGCCTTGCAGGCTCGTGATGCGCGCGCCTTCCGGATACCATTGGTCCCAGCAGACCAGCACCCCTATGCGCGAATATCGCGTTTCGAAGCTTCGAAAGCCGAGATCGCCCGGCGTGAAGTAAAACTTTTCGAAGTACAGCGGATCATCGGGAATATGCATCTTGCGATAGAGGCCGAGCAAGGATCCATCTGCGTCTAGAACCGCGGCCGTGTTGTGATAGAGCCCTTGTGCGCGCTTTTCGAACAAGGAAGTGACGATAGATACCTGTAACTCCTTGGCAAGCGAACTCAGGATCTCGGTTGAGGGGCCCGGTATCGCTTCCGCCAAATCGAATAACTCAGCATTTTCTTCGCGGCAGAAGTATTGGCTGCGAAACAGCTCCTGCAAGCAGACTAT
>JAVKSW010000652.1:0-1676 GCA_039583505.1 Bryobacteraceae bacterium
GAGACCGGGATCTTTTTCTGGATGGCGCTGCTCTTGTGGTCGCTGATTTGTCTCGCGCCGGCTTCGAGACGGATGCCGATCGCAATGGGATGCTGGACGGCTGTGGTGATTGCGCTGGGATACTACTGGCGTCCGACGGTCTTATATCTGTCGCCGCTGGCAGCGATGGCGTTTCTCCTGCCGTTCCGCCGCGGAAACCAGCGATTGCTGACGGGAGCGTTGGTCGTGGCACTCGGACCGTGGCTGCTTTCGTATCCCTGGCGGCATCTGACGCAGAAATACAAACCGGGCAGTTACGCGGAGTTCTGTGGGTACGGCATGTTTAAGGAGGTGTTGGTTCCTCCCGATAATGCGTTGCTGGCACCCGTAAGAGAGGACTATACAGCCGCGATTCGGCGCGATTTGGTGAACGGCCACTTGCCTTTGGACGGCGTGAGCATTGGAGAGAATCAAGCACTGGCAAAGAAGATGGCGGCGATTTTTGCGAATGCCGGCATCGGCCGACTGATACGAACGTACGCGCTCCGCTACATCGCGAAGGTTGCGAAGGCGATGCTATTTTTCCTCGGAGTACCAGGTGGGACGAGCGACGATGAGAACGGAAACTTCTCGCATGCGGTTTTCACGTTATGGCCTCCGCCGGATAGCTTGAATCAGATGATCGGCTGGGATGCAAAGTGGGTGCAGTTCAATCCACAGCCGTATCGGGGTGGAGCAGCGATCGGAAAATTGTTGGACATGCTGCGACCGGTTTACACGTGCCTGGTGCTCGCATCGTCGGTCCTCTCGCTGTTGTGGCTGGCGGTCTCAATCAAGCAAGCCGACCCGGTTGGGCTCACGCTGACGGCAATTCCTTTGGCACTGCTGTTTCTTCATGCTCTGACGCTTCAGGCGGCGGACCGCTATGCCGCGCCAGTGTATCCCATTATGCTGGCAAATGGTGTGATTGTTATTCGCTCATGCGCTCGCTTCCTTTCACGCTCCCGTCACTAAATTTTTCGCCGCTTCGTTATCGTCCTCACGGGATAGGCGATTGGTCGGGACATATCCCGTTTGCCTGCGATCTGATCGCTTCTTTACGTCCCTCGGTGTTTGTGGAATTGGGAACTCATTTCGGGGAGTCGTACTTCGCGTTTTGTCAAGCGATCGCCGAAAGTGGAAGTGAGACCAATGCGTACGCGGTGGACACCTGGCGAGGAGACGTTCACACGGGCGCGTATGGAGATGACGTTTTCCGCGAAGTGGAGGCCTACAACGCGGAACATTTCGGCGGGTTTTCGCGGCTGCTGCGGACATTTTTCGATGAGGCGGCGGGCTCGTTCGAAGCAAAAAGCATCGACCTGCTGCACATCGACGGCGCTCATACGTACGAAGCCGTCCGGCATGACTTCGACGTTTGGTGGCCGAAGGTAAGAAGTGGAGGCATCGTGCTTTTCCACGATTCGTGCGTTCCCAAGCCGGAGTTCGGCGTCGCGCAATTGATGCAGGAACTGCGGGAAGCGGGTTTGCCAGTTACAGAGTTTTCGCACAGTAATGGATTGGGCGTGGTCATGAAACCGGGCGTGATAGTCGAAGGTGGAATCCTGCCGGTTCTATTTAGCGGCGATGCAACCGTGCGCGACGGGATGAGGAGGTACTACGAGATCTGCGCCGATCATCTGGAGCAGAAGTTTTGG
>JAVKSW010000653.1:0-1668 GCA_039583505.1 Bryobacteraceae bacterium
CACGTGCCCGAACAGCTCACTTTCGAACACGCCTTCCGCCAGACCGCCGGCGTTCACGGTAACCATCGGTTTATTGGATCGGCCGGAGATCGCGTGAAGAGTGCGGGCGACTACTTCTTTCCCGGTACCTGGCTCACCGGTAATCAGAACGTTGGCGTCCGACGGCCCCACGCGCGAGATGAGATCGAGGACCGGCTGCATGGCGGCCGATTGGGCGATCATGGTCGGCAGATTGTCTCCGCGCAGCAACTGGTTCTCGGCCTCGAGACGCTGGCCGCGCCGAATGGCCTCACTCAGCTCTAACTGGGTGCGAACGATAGAGGAGAGCCGCTCATTTTCCCAGGGCTTCTGGATGAAATCACGGGCGCCGCGGCGCATCGCTTCGACAGCGATGTCGACGCTGCCCCAAGCGGTCATCACAATCACCGGCAGCATCGAATCGACGGTTTGAATCTTGGCCAGCAAATCCAAACCTTCCTGGCCTGACGTGGTGTCGCGCGTGTAGTTCAAATCGATGATGGCGGCATCGTAATCGCGGTTTTCGATCATTTGCAGAGCTTGGCCAGGCGACTCCGCGGATTCGATCTTGAACCCTTCGCGCTTGAGCAGCAAGCGCAACGCTTCGAGTACGTCGGGCTGATCGTCAGCGATCAGCACGCGCATCTGTGACGCGACGATTTTCATATCAATTGAAGCCGAGAGGGAGGCGCATGGCTAACGCGCTCAATTCGGGGTGATCGGATTCGGGGTGATCCAGCCATCCTCAATCTGGATGATTCTATTGCCGTACTCCGCGTTCTTTTCGTTGTGCGTCACCTGCACGATAGTGGTGCCCTGATCATTGAGCCGCTTGAAAAGCTCCATGATCTCCTTGCCCTGGCTCGAATGCAGATTGCCGGTCGGCTCGTCGGCAAGAATCAATTTCGGGTTGGCGACCATGGCGCGTGCGATGGCAACAAGCTGCTGCTGGCCGCCGGAGAGTTGATTCGGGTAAAGGTCCTTCTTCCCCACCATATTGAAGCGGTCGAGCGTGTCGCAGACGATACTCTGCCGCTCGGCTTTCCTGATGTTCCGGTAGGAGAGCGGGATATCGAGGTTCTCGTAAACCGTGAGCGAATCGAGCAGATGATAGCTCTGAAAGACAAAGCCGATGTACTTCTTGTAAAGCTCGGATCGGTCCTTCTTGTTCATCCTGTGAATGGGGTGATCGAAAAAGTGATATTCGCCCGTCCAGGCGCTATCGTGCATTCCCAACAGGTGGAGAAGGGTCGATTTCCCTGCTCCGGATGGACCCATGATGGAGATAAACTCGCCTTCCTTAATGTCGACGTTGATACGCCGAAGCACGAAGGTTTTGGTAGGACCGTGTTCAAAAAATTTTTCGATGTTGCGAAGAGAAATCATTAGGAATAGAGAGGCTTACTCATAGCGTAAAGCAGAGACAGGATCGATCCGGGCGATGGTCTCCCAGGGCGCCTGGTTGCCGTACCTTTGACTGATGTTCATGCCCTGCATAGCAGCGGCGAAGACAGGCTTCGCTCTTAGGGTTCGCGATGCGAACCGCAGGTCGGACCAGATATGAGCCATAGTTCTGAGCTAATCGCTCGTGTATGGAATGCGCGGAAGCTTCGGAATGGCGACGATCGGCTGATGGAACGGCTGGCGCGG
>JAVKSW010000654.1:0-1659 GCA_039583505.1 Bryobacteraceae bacterium
CTTCCGCCTTCACAGAATAATCGCCGATGCCCAGCTCTGTGAACCGGGCACTTCCTGTGCTATCTGTTTTGGCCGTGCGCGCCGCTCCGGTGGTCGCGTTGCGTATGGTGACTGTGGCGGAGGGGAGAGCGGCGCCAGAGCTGTCCTTGACCTGCACCGCAAGATCGCCGCTAATTTGTGCAAGAAGGAAACCACTGGAGGCGAGCAACACAACCGCAAGGCGGGCGGGTATCGGCAAGGGAAGCCTAAACCGCGCGAAGAGATTTACGAGACGGCGGGTCTGAAGCATGCGCCGTCCCTTGCACGTCCGTAACCAGAAAAGATCACGGTCTAAGTAGTACATTCCTCGTAGGGGTAGGGTCAGAAATATACTATGATTAGCAGCCAACCCTATCGGGTTCTACGGTTTTTGGAAGCGCTGGGCGCGTCGGGGACTGCGTTTGCCTGGAGATTTTGATCGAAAAACGCCGTAGTTTCCTCCAGCAGTTGCCTGCGTAGGGGGCCTGAGACGCCATGCGATTTTTGCGGATAAACGACCATAAAAAACTGCTTGTCGGCTTTTTCGAGCGCATTTGCGATTTGGACACTGTTCTGAAAATGTACGTTGTCGTCTTCGACGTTGTGGACGATCAATAGCTTCGCGTCCAGGTTCGCAGTTTGCGAAATGGGAGAGCTTTTCTCGTAGGCTGGCTGGTTGTTCTCCGGCAAACCCATGTAGCGCTCGGTGTAAATGCTGTCGTAATTGCGCCAATTGGTAACGGGAGCTCCGGCGATGGCGGCTTCGATCAATCCCGGTGCGTTAGTCACCGTGTAAAGCGTCATGTAGCCGCCATAGCTCCAACCATACATGCCGATCCGGTGAGGATCGACAAAGCCGCTGGAGATCAGAAAGCGAATGCCCGCCTTCTGGTCTTCCAGTTCATGGGCGCCCAGGTCGTGATAAATCACGGATTCGAACTTGTGTCCGCGGCCACTCGATCCGCGATTATCGAGTTGCCAGATAACGTAGCCTTTCTGCGCGAGCACCTGGTCCCAGGACACTCCCTGCCACGCATTGTGGACCTCCTGAACGCCAGGACCGCCATAGACCATAACAATGGCCGGATATGTTTTGCCCGGCTGGAATCCGGCGGGCTTGATTAGTCGCGCATACAACAGTGTCCCGTCCGCAGCTTTCAAGTTCACGATCTCGGTCGGAAGGATGTCATACCCATTCGTGTCGCTGGCGTCGGGCTTCCGATAGACCCGCACACGGGTGCCGTCGGCGCGGTAGAGCGTCCGGCTGGGAGGGGCAGCGAGGCCGCTGTAATCATCCATGAAATACGCGCCACCAGGAGATAGCGAAATGGAGTGCGTGCCTTCGCCGCGGGTGAGCTGCTGCTTTTGCGTGCCGTCGAGGCAGACCGCGTAGAGCTGGCGTTCGAGCGGACTGGCCTCCGTCGAGGTGAAGAATACGCGATTATGTTCCTCGTCAACGCCCGCAACGTTGTCCACCTCCCATTCCCCGCTGGTGAGCTGTTTTTGGAGCGTGCCGTCCGCGGTATAGAGATAAAGATGACGGAAGCCGCTGCGTTCACTCGTCCAGAGAAGGCGATTGTCGCGCAGGAAGCGGAGGTCGCCTTTGACGTTTATCCATTGAGGATCTTGTTCGTGCAGCAC
>JAVKSW010000655.1:0-1635 GCA_039583505.1 Bryobacteraceae bacterium
TACCGGCAGGAAGAAACCGCGGAATATCTTCTGAGCCTCAACCCGAAGCTTGATTTGTTCAACCTGTGCGTGGCGGGGCGTGTATCCGATGTGCTTCCGGAGATTGGGCGCGATCCGTCTCTTCTAGAAGCACACAGCACCGACGGCTGGACGCCTCTCCATCTAGCTGCGTTCTTCGGACACGCGGAGCTGGCGAAGGCGCTACTCGATCGCGGCGCTCCAATAGATATCCGTTCCACGAACAGCATGAAAAATACTCCGCTGCACGCGGCTGCGGCAGGAGGAAAAATTGCGCTTGTGGCGCTGCTGGCCAAACGCGGCGCGGACGTTAACGCGCGTCAGGAGGGTGGTTGGACGGCGCTGCATTCGGCGGCCCAGGCGGGTAATCGCGATTTGGTTGAACTGCTTCTCGCGAATGGAGCAGACGTGCAGGCTCGCGCCGACAACAATCAATCCGCACTTGATCTGGCGCTTTCGAAGGGACATCAGGAAGTCGCGGCATTGCTCGAGGAGCTAGGCGCAAAGCTGCAGTAACGGATGTCGCTCGAATCCAGACTGGAAGAACTCCGGCGCGCAACACTTGCGGCGTTCGCGGCCGCGACCTCGCTCGAAGAGTTGGAGGAAGGCCGGGTGGAAGCGCTGGGGCGTAAAGGTACTCTCGCGCAAATCAGCAGAGAATTCGGTAAACTGCCGCCGGAAGAACGCGCACGGCTGGGAAAACTGCTGAACTCGGTCAAGCAGGACCTCGAAACCGATTATGAGCAGAAGAAGCGCCGTTTTGAGGAGGCGGATCTAGCGGAGCGCCTGGCACGGGAGTGGATCGATGTTACTCTGCCGGCCCCCGGTGTACGGCCCGGCAGTCTGCATCCAATTACCCAGCTTCAACAGGAGATCGAAGACCTGTTTACGTCGCTCGGGTTCGCCATCCTGGATGGCCCGGAAGTGGAGACCGAAGAGCACAACTTCGATGCGCTCAACATCCCACCTACTCATCCGGCGCGCGACATGCAGGATACCTTCTGGCTGTCGAGCGGCCACTTGTTGCGGACCCATACTTCACCTGTTCAGGTGCGCGGCATGCGTAAACTTGGCCCACCGCTCCGCATGATCGCTCCCGGGCGGGTGTTCCGGAACGAAGAGGTCGACGCTTCGCACGAGCACACGTTCTATCAGCTCGAGGGCATGATGGTGGACCGCGAAGTCTCCGTTGCAAATCTTATTTATTTCATGGAGACGCTGCTCAGCTCCATTTTCAAGCGCGATGTGGCGGTCCGCCTGCGGCCCGGGTACTTCCCTTTCGTCGAACCCGGCTTCGAGCTGGATATTCACTGCCTGATTTGCGATGGAGCGGGGTGTCCGGTTTGCAAACAGAGCGGCTGGGTGGAACTGCTGCCCTGCGGCCTGGTGCATCCGAATGTGCTGCGCATGAGCGGTATCGATCCGGAAAAATGGGGCGGCTTCGCCTTTGGCCTGGGGCTCACGCGGCTCGCTATGATGCGCTACGGCATCGACGATATTCGACAACTCCAGGGCGGCGACCTGCGCTTCCTGACGCAGTTCCGATGACTTCGCTGAGCATGCAAAGGAACGCCAGTTGAAGTTTTCCTATCAGTGGATGGCGGAGCTTGTGCCGGG
>JAVKSW010000656.1:0-1624 GCA_039583505.1 Bryobacteraceae bacterium
CTGCTGTTCACCGCGAACGGCATATTCCTGCCGCTCGAGGTGGCCTTCAACCGCATCTGGAGAATCAAGCGGAACCGAAGCTTCCTCCGCAATCAAGTCGCGAGTCTCGGCCTGATCTTTGTATGCGGCGCCCTGGTGCTCGCCTCCATTAGCGTCACGGCGATGAACGTCAAATTTCTAAACTCGAAATTCAGCAGCAGCCACCTCGGCGCCGTTCTTCAATCCGTCGCGTTGAAGGCGATTGCACTGCCGATCACCATGGCCATGATCTTTCTTGTGTATTGGCTGTTGCCGAACGCCAGGATCCCGGTGAAGCGTCTGATCCCGGCATCGCTCGCGGTCGCGCTGCTGCTCGAGGGTTCCAAGTACGTGAACCTTCTCACCTGGCCTTGGCTGCGCGCCAAGCTACGAAACGAAGTTCCGCCGTTCGTTCAATCCATCAGCATCATTCTCTGGTCCTTCATCGCCACACTTATTGTGTTAGCGGGCGCCGAATGGTCCGCGCGTGTTACCGTGGGCAAGCTCGACGGCGAGGCCGGCGCCGAGCAATAACTAACAGTACGCACTTGGCATTTCATCGCCCGTCAATTTCACGACAGGCGCTATAAAGGTCTTAATGGATCTGAGCACGCTAGGGTTCGCTCTCGGTTCAGCTTGGCTGTCAGGGATTAATCTCTACGCGACGGTATTCGCGCTCGGTCTTCTGCAGCGGTTCCATCTTGTGCAGCTTCCCGGTGATCTTCAGTATCTCGCCCACAACTGGATCATCGGTGTGGCCGGCACGTTGTATGTCATCCAGTTCATCGCGGATAAGATTCCTGTGGTCGACTCGGTCTGGGACGCGATCCACACATTCATTCGTATTCCTGCGGGTGCTGCTCTCGCGGCCAGCGCTTTCGCACATTTTGATCCCAAGGTACGAATCATTGCCATGCTGCTCGGCGGCGGGATTGCACTGACCTCGCACGGCGCGAAGACCGCAACAAGGCTGGCGGCGAACACATCGCCTGAGCCGTTTTCGAACATTGCGCTGAGCTTACTTGGCGATGCGGTGGCCTTCGGCGGCACTGTCCTTATGTCCTTCCACCCGGTAGTGATCTTCGGCATTGTGCTCGTCGCAGTCGTTATAACATTGCTGCTGTTTCGTTATCTCTTCCGCGCTCTGAAGAGTCGCCGTTACCGGGGAGCTATTCTTGGCCGATCGCTTTTTCGATAAGTTTCGCGATCCGACGTCCACCAGACATGAGGAGACTGATCGCTCAAAACCGCATCGATCCTAGCTTAGAACCAGCCGGACTCGAAGTTGACAGAATGCTTTGTCAGGCCGGCATGAGCGCACCAAATGCATTTCAGCGGCTTTCACGCAGAACCCGGTACGGCTGTGTTGTGGCCCGACAATCCCAGAAGGACAGTCCCGGGGCTGGTTATTGTGAATCAGATCGACTTTCGCCAGGCAAACTACCGATGAAAGCGTCCATCTCGCGCAGCACATCCGCTTCATTTGATCGAAACACAAAATGGTTTGCGTGCGGCAATCGAACGACGCGCGCGGACGGCACACCGCTCTCAAAGGCTTTTATTTGCGCTCCCGCCCGTTCCTCTTCTCGGGCATCAGCCTTGGCAC
>JAVKSW010000657.1:0-1624 GCA_039583505.1 Bryobacteraceae bacterium
GAGTGGGTGGGCACGGCCCTTTCCGCGAACTGGATGCGCCCCGAGCGCCGGTTTCATACTAACACCAATCGGCAGCCGGTAGCTGGGCCGTAACAGCAGCAGCCGGAGCACCGTACCGTAGGGATAGCCGATACGCGCAACGCTGCAATCGACAGAAAGCCATGCAATCCTTAGAGTCAGAGACTATGGAAATTCACCTGGCTCCCGACACCGAAACGCAGCTTCAGCGCCTTGCCGCGAGCCAAGGCAAGAACCCCGCCCAGGTGGTCGAGGAAACCGTTACCCGCATGGTGCAACACCATGCCGAATTTCTCGAAGGGGTCGAGCGCGGCATTGCAGCCGCCGACCGTGGCGAGTTTGTCGAATCCAGCGAAGTTTGGGCTAACGTCGAAAAGATTCTGCAATCCTGATGCGCGTGCGCTGGACGGCACCCGCCGCGCAAGACCTCTACAAAATCACTCAGCACATCCGGCGCGATAATCCCACGGCTGCCCTCGAAGTAGCCAAAGCGCTTTATGACCGCTGCGAAAGCCTCGTGAACATGCCCATCGCGGCAGAAAAGGCCGCAAGCCCGCCACGCGCGAGCTCGTGTTTACCGACCTGCCCTATATCGCCGTGTATCGCATTCGCGGTGACGCACGGTGCGCAGGACTGGCGTTAAGCACAATGTCGAATGCCGCACTATGCCGCATGCCTTTCGGGCACAGCGTTTTGGAACCAGTCTGGTTCCTATCCACGCGAGACACGCCCTGATTCTCATGCGGCATAGTCCGTGGAGTTAGAGGTTGCGAAGAAAGGAAAGCAACTGATCGTCTGGCTTGAATCGCCCGATCGGCGTGTTCACCGGAGACATTTTCTTGAGCGCGTGTTCCTTGAGCGCCAAGTTCGCGAAGCGCTGTGACCATATGTTTGGGGTGCAAGAACGTTGAAAGAATGTCTCTACCAAAGTCTTTCCTCCTCATCCAGAATCGCTGGAGTCCGTGCGGAAAATCTGCGATGATCTCACTTGTGAGCGGGCGCCTAACGAACCCACACAATCTGGGATTGAGGGCCTATGACAGACCGTGAACGATGGCAATTGCGTGGCCCGGTGCGTTCCTGTCGGCTCGAACGGAGGTGGTATTCACGCCAATGCGGAGCCGATACCTGCGACGTCGAGGAGCGTGGCGATGCGACCACCGTCGACTTCCGTTTCGACGGCAATCTCTCTCGGCGGTTGCACCACAACCCGGACGGGTCCGAGTGGACCTCCACATATGAATACGACGACAGGGGACGACTGATTCAGATGCGGACGGAAACCGCCGTCGGCGTTGCGAAGCTGTGCTTCTGCGAATACGACAACGCCGGCAGGTTGCTACGGGTACTCGCCCGAAATGGGGCCGGTGATCGCATCCTCGAAACATATGAATACGGCACCTCGGGACGTAAGAGCAAGACGCTTCACGTGGACATGACGGCCCAGCGCTCGGACGCACATTACTCGTGGGGCGTTGAAGGGACCGACAGCGCCTACTCGGCACCGGGCGCCGCAAATTTGACCACAACCTACAACCAGCGTGACCAGCCGACGCAGTTGTCGTTTCGCGACCTGGCAGGCCGCGAGCTGAGCCGGGTTGAGTTC
>JAVKSW010000658.1:0-1621 GCA_039583505.1 Bryobacteraceae bacterium
ATGCAGAGGCTCCTGCGCCAGCAGCGCCAGCGGGCAAAGCAGGAGAACCACAACCTTCATGACCGTACCCTCACGCGTACGCCGTCTTTGAGTTCTCCAGCAGCCGATGTAATGACCTTCTCGCCACCTTGGAGGCCGGTTACAATCTGAATCCATTCCGGAGATTCAAGCCCCGTGGTGACCCGGACCGCGCTCACCGTATCGCTGTCCAGAATGTAGACAGTATGTCTAGTTCCCTGCGTGCGGACTGCATTCACGGGAACCGTAACCGCGCCGTGCTCATCGCGAAGCATCAGGGAAACGCGCGCGGTCATGCCGGGACGCAGATGACGTTTGGAATTTTCAAGATCGATTTCGACGCGCAGCGTACGGCTGCTCGGATCCAGCGCCTCTGACGTCCGAGTCACGGAACTCTCTATTTTCTCGCTGGGCAGATCGGATAGCTCGATGGTTGCCGGGGTGCCGGAGTGCACGAAGGGTGAGCTCGGCTCAGGCGCATCGACAAAGATTCGTAAGCGGTCGAGTTGGGCGATGGTCACGACCGGCGCAGTTTGCGTGCGCGAAGCAGAGGCAACTTGAATGAGCGCGCCGGGATCGACAAAACGTTGCGTCACGACACCGGAGATTGGCGACCGCATGATGGAATAGCCCATCAAGGTTTCGCTCGTTTCCAACCCTGCTTTGGCAGCCGCAATGGCCGCTTCGGCAGCCTGGACTTCGGTTTCAGCGCTCTTCTGCTTGCCGAGTGCAACCCCCTGGCTGGCACGGGCTTGATCCACATCCTGCTCGGGCAGCACGTCTCGATCGCGATCGTGAATCGACTTCAGGCGGCGGAAATTGATGCTGGCGAATTCGGCTTCGGCCCGGCTCTCTTCGAGCTTCGCCCGAGCCTCTTCGAGCGAAGCTTCGGCTTGCCGCAATGCCGCCTTCTTCTCGGCAATCTGGGTTTCCATTTCCGGAACTTCGAGCTGGGCAATCAATTCGCCCGGGCGAACCGGATCCCCAATATCCACGGTCAGCCGCCGCAGATAGCCGGTGGTGCGGGCATACAGAGTAACTTGCTGATACGGTGTCGTGGTTCCGGCGAGCGTCACCGTGTCTTTCAGATCGCGCTTCTGTGCAACAGCCGTTTCGACAACCACAGGATCGGGATTGGAAGTCGCTGAAGCCGCTTGCGAATCAGGAGCGCGGCTCGATGCACATGCCGTTAAGAACACCGCAACACTTCCCAGAAGGAACGCCAACATTGCCCTCACCGTTTGAACTCCAGGTAAAGCAGCGGCACCCCAAAGAGGGTGAGCAGCGTGGCGGACGCCAGGCCGCCGATGACCGCTCTTGCCAAGGATGCGGCCGGGTCGCCTGAACTCAAGGCGGTAGGCAGCAAAGCGACCACGGCGGCTCCGGCAGTCATCAGAATGGGCCGGAGGCGGATGCGCGCCGCCTCGATCACGGCGTCGCGCGCCGTTCTTCCTTGAGCGCGCAGCCGGTCCGAAAATTCGACTAACAAGGTGCTGTTCGAGTGCGCAATCCCCACCATGAAAATCGTGCCCATAAAAGACTCCACGTTGACCGTTGTTTTCGTCAGAAACAAAATCCAAAGCACGCCCATCAGGCCCAGTGG
>JAVKSW010000659.1:0-1621 GCA_039583505.1 Bryobacteraceae bacterium
TTTTTTTGCTCTGCGGCTCACTCGGAGCAGTCGAAGCTATCGAAGGATCTTCAGAATGCCGATCCTACCTCGAATGTGCGAGTTATCGTGCAGTGGAAGACGCCGGCCGACGATGCGAAAGACCAGACTTTGGGCGAATCAGGCGGTGCGGGACGCGCCATCCGTCTGGGGCGCGAGCGCGGGTCCGGACAGCACCAACGTCGCCTTAGGCGAGCAGTAAAACGATGCGGACCGGGTGTATTGGAGATTCGATGCGATTGTCGTATCGATTGATACCGGTCATTTTCGCTGGCGCGCTCGCGCTTGCGCAGTCACCCAAGTTAGGACCGGAACTTCAGAGCGCCGATCCGAAGACGAACGTTCACGTAATCGTGCAGTTCGACGGGGATCCGACGGAAGTCTACGAGCAGAAGGTCGAGGGTCGAGGGGGAGCCAGGAGGATGACGCTGCATTCGATTAACGGCGGCGCTTATTCCTTACCGGCGTCCGCGCTGGCGGATCTGGCAAGAGATCCCAACGTGGTTCACATTTCCGAGGATCACAAGGTATTCGCTAAGAACGACTACGCAACGGCGGCCACGAATGCGAATATCGCGTGGCAACAGTACGGCGCCGACGGTACGGGTATCGGTGTGGCAATCGTCGATAGCGGAATCAACCGACATGGCGATTTGAGCGGGAAAGGATCAGGTCCCCGAGTGGTTTACAGCCAGGACTTTATCGGTGGGGACGGAGGGGATCACTACGGGCACGGAGAGCATGTCGCGGGAATAGTTGCCGGCAACGGCAGCAACTCCGAGTGCGCGAGATGCACGCGCACGCTGAAGGGCATGGCGCCGGGTGCGAATCTAATCGATCTCCGCGTACTCGATAAAAACGGCGAAGGTCTGGAGAGCGATATCATCGCCGCGATCGAGAGTGCCATCTCGCTGAAGAAGACGTACAACATTCGCGTGATCAACCTCTCCATCGGTCGGCCGATTTTCGAGAGTTATAAGCAAGACCCGCTCTGCCAGGCGGTGGAAGCAGCGTGGAGAGCCGGGATCGTGGTAGTGGTGGCGGCAGGCAATGACGGTCGAGACAATACGGCCGGTAACGAGGGGTACGGCACCATTACGTCTCCCGGAAACGATCCCTACGTTATCACCGTGGGAGCTATGAAAACTATGGGCACCTATGAGCGTTCCGACGACCAGATCGCCAGCTATAGCTCAAAGGGACCAACGCTGATCGATAACATCGTGAAACCCGACATCGTGGCGCCAGGAAACAAAGTGGTGTCACTTCTATCGCCCGGCGTAGCGCTTGCCAGGGAGTATCCGCAGAACCTGGTTCCGACGTCCTATTACGACGGGACGAACAACAACGCAAAGTCAAAGTACTATTACACGCTTAGCGGCACGAGCATGGCCGCGGCGGTTGTCAGCGGGGCGGTCGCAGACCTGTTACAGATGGAGCCGTTTCTGACACCCGACCAAGTCAAGGCCCGGCTGATGAAAACAGCGTATAAGACCTTTCCAGAATCGAGCGTTACGGTCGATCCTGTGACCGGCATAAGCTATGTCAGTTACTACGACATTTTCACCGTCGGCGCAGGTTATCTGGATCTGAACGCGGCCCT
>JAVKSW010000660.1:0-1618 GCA_039583505.1 Bryobacteraceae bacterium
GTGCTCACCGCTCTGCGCGGCATCAATGGACAGGTGTATGCCACGGCGCAGGGTCCATTAGTGACCGGAGGCTTCGTCGCCGGCCGGGGTTCCGCAAATTCCCAAACCGTTAATCATCCGACCGTTGGTCGAATTCCAAACGGCGTTTCGGTTGAAAAACTCGCTCCTTCGGTGCCGCTCGGCGACATCATTCACCTGCAGTTAAAGGAAGCCGACTTCACTACTTCCGCGCGAATTGCCGAAGTCATAAATCATCGCTTCGGCCCCGGCGGAGTCGCCCACGCCGACAACTCCGCGCTGGTAAGCGTCAACCTGCCGCACGAATATGCAGCGAATTCTACCGGATTCGTTTCCGTCCTTGAGCGGCTGCTGGTAACACCCGACCGCATGGCCCGCGTCGTGATAAACGAAAGAACCGGGACCATCGTACTCGGCCAGGACGTTCACATTGCGCCGGTCGCCATCATGCATGGCAATCTAACCGTCGAGATTCAGACCACCTACACCGCAGCGGACGCCGGCCCGTACTCGGCAGCGCCACCGACCGTGGTTCCGGAAACAACGGTCGCCGCCAAGGACGATAAGACCCGCAACGTCATTTTGAAGGACGGCGCGACCGTCGAAGAACTGGTTAAGGCGCTCGGCTCGATCGGCTCGACAACCCGCGACGTAATCGCAATTCTGGAAAACCTTCGCGCTGCCGGCGCTCTGGACGCCGAGCTCGATGTGATTTGACGAACTATGGATATAAGCAACAGCGCTCCCTTTCTATCTCTACAAACTGCCGACACGGTCGGAACAGGAAAGCCGTCCAAGCTGCACGAGGCCGCCCAGCAGTTTGAGGCGTTAATGCTTGGCGAGATCATGCGATCGGTCCGCGAGTCGGGCTCGGAAGGCTGGCTGGGAAGCGGCGACGATGCCGCCAGCGGTTCCGCTATGGACATGGCGGAAGGCCAGTTCGCTAAAGCTCTTTCGATGGGCGGAGGCCTCGGGCTCACGAAAATGATTGAACAGAGTGTCGGGGCCGAGCGCTCCGAACATCAGAGCGTGACTGCGGTTCCTGAGACCATTGGTTCGTAAAAGTAGCCGCTATAGGGCATCCCTTCCGCCGCTTCGTTCCAGCCCGTCTCAAGAAGAGACGCATTTATCGGCTGCTCGTTGCGCACCATCGCGCCGTGTTGTGAAGTTTCGGCCGCCGACACTGCGCGCCAAGCCTCCAACAGGGTCCCAAGAAGCCGTTCAATTTCCTGAAGCGGCGCCGCGGATTGTTTGATATGCGCCTCCAGCAATTTCGATTGCATGTAAGCGTAGAGCCGTTTCAGATTCTGGCTGATCGCGCCGCCCTTCTCGTCGTCAAGCGAAATGATGAGTTCCGTTAAAATGTTTCCGGCCTTCGAGACTGCTTTAGAGCGTCCCCAGATATCGCGCGCTTCAAGACACTGCCGCGCCTGCCGTGTGGCTTCTATCGCTCCTTCATACAGCGCAATCACCAACTCCATCGGGTTGCCACCAACCACGCTGCTATGCAGGTACGCTTGATACTGACCGCTGGCTAGCAAATCTCGCCTCCGCAGACTATATCGCGGCGTGCACGCAAGATTTAGAGACAGTCGAGCGA
>JAVKSW010000661.1:0-1617 GCA_039583505.1 Bryobacteraceae bacterium
GCCCTGAGTGTGTCATCCCATTCGCGCTGCGCGATCGTCGCCGCGGATTCGAAGTTCCGGACAAGCTCGACTGCCCCAGCGATCGCCGTCTCGCCTGTTTCGCCGAGAACATCGCTAAACGCGATCTCTTTCGATTCGCCGGGCGCGAGTTCCAGATCGTAAACGAAACCGGATCGCGAGATGGCTCGCGGTTTGGGCCAGACTGCCTGTGCCGAGGCCGCCTTAGAGTGCTGCGCTTCAAAAACGATTGCGCACTTTTCTTCCACAACAGTCGCGCGGTTGTCCGACTCACCTGGAGAGACAGATCCCCACGCCTGCGTTTTCTTTGTTACGCCACCTTGAGTTTTCAGGCTGATCTCGATCTTTCGGCGCTCGTGCGTGACATTCTCGATACGTAGCCTCACGGCCGCACCCGTTCGTCCGGCTGGAACAACCGTTGTGCTCGAAAATCGGATTCCGCGCGACAAGGCCCGGCGCTCGATTCGGTCGGGCCGCCAGACGAAGGTGATCGGCTCGCGCATGGACGTGAAATAAACGCCGTCAACGAAGAGAACTCCATTCAAATCGCCGCGGCTGCCGAGCACGTCTACACTGATTTCTCCCTGCGCGAAGGGAGGAAACGCGACGCTTCTGATCGCGGTCAGGTCCAAGGCGGCTTGCACACAGCCCAAAGAATTTGTCAGCGCGGGAGGATTGAATAAGTCGTCAAAGCGGTGCGGCATCGCCACGCTGGTCAGCGATTCGCAGCTTGGCATTGTGCCGTTCGCTGCCTCCCCGCTGGAGATCATGGGCACTGTGGCCGCTGTTTTTACGAAATCCCGTCTGGTCACTGAGGTTGCTTCTCGGCAGCCACCAATCGCTGCATGTGATCGTAAACCAATAAAACAATCAAGTCAATATGAATATCTAGCGTCAAAAGCACAAGTAACATGACCGTTATCGTTGAACTCCCCGTCCGAATCGTGTAGCGTAGTCATAGCGCGGCGCGGGAGACTGGCTTTGGCCGTCCCATGCCCGAGATCCAATCATGGTGGCAGTTGCTGTCGATCTTGGAGGAACGCATGCAACCTGCGCGCTGGTGCGCGACGCCGAGGTGCTTGCCAAGCAGACGCTCACGCCAGGCGATGCCGGCAAGTTGGCGCCTCTTCTGCCTCAGCTTGCCGATGCCGTTCGTAACCTGAGCTGCCGTCTCGGCATTTCGCTCGGCGATTGCGCGGGACTGGTGCTTGGTTTTTGTGGTATCGCCGGCGCGGATTCGGGGCGCGTGCTCTCCACTAACGGCAAATATGACGACGCTCCCGGCATCGATCTGCCCGCCTGGTGCTTGAAGGAGCTTGGGTTGCCGTTTCGCATTGAGAATGATGCGCGTTTAGCGTTGCTCGGCGAGCGCGGTGCTGGAGCTGCTCGAGGATATGACGATGTGGTAATGATCACGCTAGGTACGGGCATTGGCGGCGCAGCCATGATCGGCGGAAAGCTCCTGCGCGGTCGGCACTATCAGGCCGGTTGTCTCGGCGGTCACTTGGCGATTCACCCGCGAGGCCGGCGCTGCACCTGCGGGGCGATCGGTTGCGCCGAATCGGAGGCGTCCACCTGGGCTCTGCCCTGCTTGTGTCG
>JAVKSW010000662.1:0-1616 GCA_039583505.1 Bryobacteraceae bacterium
GCGGTCGGCTTTGGAAAGCGCCTCCTTCGCCTTTTCCCAGTGCTTGCGGTTGGCGTTCACGCTTCCGAATACGACGCTGTTTTCAAGCACCATCGTCCGGTTGATGGTACCGAGATCCAGCTCTAGTTGCTGGTTGTGGCTCGATACTCCAACCAAACAGAGGATCCCGTCATTTGCCAGATGACCCATCGTTTCGGCAATCAACGATGCCACGCCCGTACACTCTATAACCACATCGGGAGCGAAGCCGATGTCCTTCACGGAGCCGGTGTGATAGGTTCCGCCAAGATCGCGCACCAGCTGAGGCTTCGGGCCATCCTCGACCCGATCGAGAACGTGCACTTCAAGATCGCGTTGCGCACCCATCAGCGCCGCAAGCAAGCCGATCGGCCCCGCGCCGGTAACCAGAAGCGTCTTGGGCTTCCATTCGGCACGCTCGCCAATGCAGGCAATATGGGTCCATGCCTTGGCCAGAACGCTGCTAGGCTCCATCAACACGCCGATGTCCCGCAGACTCGGATCCAGGCGCACCGTGTATTCCGGCTCGATGCGCCAATGCTCGGACCCGAATCCGTTCCGCTCTTTGATGCCGCGCTCGGTATATTTTCCGTTGCGGCACATGTCAAATTCGCCCACCGCGCAGGCGATGCACGGCTCGGGATCAGGTCGGCGCACTATGCCCACCACCAGATCGCCCTTTTTTAACCCACTGTTTTGGGGCGCTTGTTCGACCCTCCCCAGCGATTCGTGACCCAGAACCAGGTGATCGCCTCCAGGAGGCGCCCAGCCATACTCGCCGGACATCAGCTCAAAGTCCGTTCCGCAGATGCCGAGCTCCACCGCGCGAACCAGGATGCAACCGTCGCTCGAGTCAGGCTCGGCAACCTCCTGAAGCGACGCGGAATCGGCCTTGCCGGGGACAATCGTTATGGCCTTCATTGAAGTTTGGGCGGGCGAGAGCCGCAATTTACGCACAAATACGGGCACGCACATCGAGCGGCTTGTTTCACGCTTCGTAGATGGAAAGGACCGCCGTTTCGTGACAGCCAGGTGGCCGCGTCGATTTTTCGCTCATTCTATGACTCCGGCTGCCGATAAAGGAGTGCATCGGGAGTATCGCGGGTCGGACCTTAATCCGCTCGCAAATGAGAGATCTAGGCCCCCGAGTTCACTACGTCAAAGGGATGATCTCACTCACGCTGAAAAAAGCGCCCTTGTTTCGTCTGAAGCGGAGACAGCGCGGAGCAACTCTTCTTCTATTCACGTTTTTGATAACGCTCGTGGTGATTCCGCTCATCGGGCTGGCGATCGACGGTGCCGTCGTGTTCTGGGTTAAGGCCAAGCTCTCGTCCGCGGTGGACGCCGCCGCTCTCGCGGCCGGCCGTTCGATTAACGCCTACTACACCCAGCAGCAGAACTCCGGGCCCGTCGTCAGCGTTGCCCAACAATGGTTCGACGCCAATTTTCCCGCAGGCTGGCTCGGAACCTCCGTTGTCGGTGGTCAACCGACCGTCACTATCCAGCCCACCGGCTACATGACCCAACAGGTATCCGTCCAGGCGCAGGCTGTCGTGCCCCTCTTCTTCATGCGCCTGATGCACTTCAACAGCATCACC
>JAVKSW010000663.1:0-1608 GCA_039583505.1 Bryobacteraceae bacterium
TAGATTTTCTCCAGGAACTCGCGAATCGACAGATGCGCCTCCTGCAGATCCCGGTATTCGCTGCGAAAAATCTCTTCGTACTTCAGCGTTTTCATAAAGGATTCGCAGGCCGCGTTGTCCCACGGATTGCCTTTGCGCGACATGCTCACGCCGATCCCGTTTTCTTTGAGCAAGTCCGTATAGTCGCCGCTAGCGTACTGCGAACCGCGGTCCGAATGATGAACGAGACCTGGCTGCGCGCTACGCCGCGATAATGCCATCTTGAGCGCTGCCAGCGTCAACTGGTCTTCCAAGCTCCGATCCAGCGCCCAACCGATTACCCGTCGTGAGAAGGCGTCGAGGATGACTGCCAAAAAGACGAACTCTTCGCGCAGTCGAATGTATGTGATGTCAGCCACCCAGAGCTGGTCCATGCCGGCCAGCAGCATCGTGCGCGCCAGGTTTGGGTAAACCTTGCGGCCGTGATTGGAATTGGTCGTCACCACGAACTTCCGCTTCCGGATGCACAGCAGATTGTCTTCCCGCAGAATGCGACAGACACGTTTGGGATTCACCTTCCATCCGCGGCGCCGCAGTTCCGCGGTGATTCTCGGCCGCCCGTAGCTCGGCCACTCCAAAGCAATCCGTTGGATCGCATCGCGCAAATCCATGTCCGCGTCGTGGCCTGGATCCGTGCTCTCCTCGAAGCGGTAGAAGCTGGCGCGGCTTATCCGCCCCAGCTCCACCATGCGCTCCACCGTAAGTCCCTGGCCGGCATTCATTTCTTCTTTGACCTTCCGGCAGACGGCGGATTTCCAGTTAACGCCTGCAGCATCCGCTGTTCCTCGATGCGCTGCAAGCACCCCTTCAAAAAATCGATCTCCAGCGCTTGCTGGCCGATCTTTCGCTCCAGTTCAGCAATCCGCCCCTCCGACCAACGTTGCTTTCCGTTGCCGGGAAACACGTTTCCTGGGGCTTCTCGGAACTCGCGACGCCAGCGGTGCAGCACGTTCGGGTTGACCTCTACGCCCCGCGCCACCTCGGCGATCGATACACCCTGCTCCAGCCGCCGTACGGCGGCTAACTTGAACTCTTTCGTGAACTGCCTGCGAGACAATCCCATTGACTCAATTCTCCATTCGATGAATTTTGAGTCTTAACCATTTGTCTCAAAAGTGGGGGCAACTCCACTCGCAGTCCTAAGTGCTTGCCGTAACGTAGACAGCGGTCTGTACAACCACGCCAACCCTGCATTTCACTTGGATCCGAATGAGGCCAGTAATGCTGTCCGTAAATTGCACGAACTCGTCTGGCGCGAATGGCTATCATTGCCGCCAGTACATCAGTATGCGGACCTCTTATTTCACTTGCAGGCTGTTCACGGCTGCGTAAGTGAGGCCATAACACGCTGGAGCGAGAGTCAGCCGTTTTTGCAGTACGCTCCACAGAATGCTGGTATTAGCGAACGAACGGCATTTGTGAGCTTCGTCGAGCGAGCCCTATGCGGCCTGCGTGCTTCGCAGGACCAGCCGTCATTAGACGTGAATCCTAAGAGCTTGTTGAAAAGCGTACTCAGAGAGGCAGTGGAAGATCTCGGCAGACGATCGGCGAAGGTTATCGGTGTGTAAT
>JAVKSW010000664.1:0-1608 GCA_039583505.1 Bryobacteraceae bacterium
TGGGGCCGCCTGTGTTTCCGACTGAGCGATCTCGATTTCAAAGCAGCTTCGCATGACGGCTTTGGAGAAGATTGGCCGATCAGCTACAAAGACGTTGCGCCGTATTACGACAGGGTCGAGCGGTATGTGGGCGTCACCGGCATGCGCGAAGGCCAGGATGTCCTTCCCGACGGGCAGTATCTTCCGCCCATGGGCATGACGTGCGCCGAGTGGCGAATGCGCGATATCGCGAAGCAAAAGTTCGGACGGACGCTGACCCTGGGGCGCTCAGCGAATTTGACGAAGCCACTGAACGGCCGCCTGCCGTGTCATTACTGTGGACCCTGTGAGCGCGGCTGTGTCACGCATTCCTATTTCAACTCCTCGTTCACGACATTGAAGGACGCTCTGGCAACGGGGAAATGTGAGTTGATTACCGACGCGATGGCCTATAAAGTACTGATGGATTCGGCGAGCAACCGGGCCACTGGAATTCTCTACATCGATCGCGTGACGAAGCAGGCGAAAGAGGTGCATGCGCGGGTCGTCATTCTGGCGGCCGCGGCTCTGGAGTCCACGCGTATCCTGTTGAACTCGGCGACCCGGCAACAGTCCAATGGACTGGCCAATTCGAGCGGCGTGCTTGGCCACTATTACACCGATAGCTTAAAGGGCGGCGCCGCCGAAGGCACTGTTCCGGGACCGGTTCGCAACTTCTCGATGGACGGTCCGCATCGGCCCGACGGAATCTACGTGATGCGCTTTCGTAATGTAACGGGAAGCCCGAAGATGAAAGGCTTTCTACGCGGCTACGGCGTGCAAGGTGGTACCGGAATCGGATTTAATGCAGCGGCTCCGGGTTTCGGCGAAGCCTATAAGAAAGCTGCCAAAGAGCCTGTCGAGACGTTCAGGTTCCTCGCGTATGGCGAGGCGCTGCCGCGCTTTGAGAACTACGTGGAATTGGACCCGCAGGTCCGCGATGCGTTCGGCATTCCTGTACTTCGCATGCACATTGCCTGGGGCGACAACGAGCGCAATCTGGTGAAGGACGCCGCGGAG
The DNA here is from genome assembly GCA_039583505.1 of Bryobacteraceae bacterium. GTDB lineage: Bacteria > Acidobacteriota > Terriglobia > Bryobacterales > Bryobacteraceae > Bog-105. The sequence continues at coordinate 1,039 of JAVKSW010000664.1, forward strand.
CAGTCGGCTGAAATGCTCGAAGCCGCCGGCATGAAAAACATCAAAGTGCATTCGGAGATCCACCTGCCAGGCGATGCGAATCACGACGTCGGCACGGCGCGAATGGGCAATGATCCAAAGAAATCGGTGCTGAACCAGTTTCAGCAGACGCATGACGTGAAGAATCTGTTCGTGATGGACGGCTCGTGCTTCAACTCGCCCGGCTGCCAGAATCCGACACTGACCATCATGTCGCTTGCCGTCCGCTCCTGCGATTACCTGAAAGAGCAGTTGAGGAAAGGCGAAGTCTGACTATTGGGGAGATGCGGCCCAATATGCGCGATGGCCAATATAGTCGGGGTCGGGTAGATTGCCGAGAATGATGCGGCGCAGCTTGAGGATCTCCACCTCACCCTGTTGCTGATACAGAATCTTTCCGTCGGGTGAGAGCAGGACGGAATACGGCAGCGCGCCCTCCCACTTTGGATCGAACGCGTGCTGCATCTGATCGGTATCGGTGGAACCGAAAAGAAGATTGCGGCTGGAGCCGTGCAGCCGATTCAAGTACTTCAACACGCCGGCCTTTTCATC
>JAVKSW010000665.1:0-1607 GCA_039583505.1 Bryobacteraceae bacterium
CGGCCAGGCGCGTGCGCGTGGTGGCAATCGTCGGGCCAAGCGCGAACTTCACGCCCTCCAACTGTTTTGCTACCAGGAGACCGGCATAGAAATCGGAGACCATCCCGATGGTTTGAAGATTCTCGGTAAACGATTTCTCGCCGGTGGACACATAGAAGCAGGTAACGGCGCCCACTTTCGGATCGGCAAGCGGGCGAACGACATTGCGCAGGTAATCGGGACGCACGCGAACATCGCTGTCGTTGATCACCAGATATTCGTATTGCGCTTCGCTCGCCAAGCGGGCCAGTTTCGCTACTTTGTCGTTGGAAGCGGCGCGGCCGGACCCGAACAGCACGCGAATACGGCAATCGGGGAAATCGTGCGCAAGCTTCTCGATGACCGGCAGAACCACGTCATCCGTGTTTCCGACACAGAACACGAGTTCATATTCCGGGTAATCCTGCCGGCAAAAGCTCGCGAAATTGTCGTAGGCGTCGGGATCGAGTCCGCGGACCGGTTTGAGGATACTCAGCGGTGGAGCAAAGCCCGATGTCGCGGTCGTTTGCTCGGGCGCGCGGCGGAAGAATCTCCAGGAGCTATAAAGCGCGATTAAGTAATAGACCAACGGCAGGGCCGCGAGCCCCAGAAGCACGTTCTCACTTACGGTAAGGAACATCACACCTCTTTGTTAAGCCAGTGTCCTGTCCCCAACCCCTACCAGCACCACTCCCCAACAGAAATATAACAGATGGTTGCACTTGCAGTTAGCAGGTATGTTGAACTGCTATCTTGGAAGTTCGGCTGAGTTCCTCTCAAGCCGGCTCGATTTGTCGACAACCGTCCTCAATCCGAAAGAGAAAATTCAAGCGACCGTAACCTCCCAAGGGGCGTTTTCAGGGAGGAGGCGCAGGCCTGTCTCTTTGTTCCTGATCGTTGTTCTGGTAGCGGCCGCGATTTATCTGGGGTGCATCGTTTCGCCGCCTTCGTTGATGGACGACGTGGACGCGGTGCAGGCGCAGATCGCGCAGAACATGTTGAGTTCGGGCGATTGGGTAACGGCGCGGCTGGATGGGGTCCTATACCTGGAGAAGGCGCCGCTGATTTATTGGCTGATTGCCGGCTCCTATAAGATCTTTGGCGCGCATGACTGGGCGGCGCGGATTCCGGTTGCGCTGTCCGCCATTGCACTTTGCTGGTTGACCGCGATGTTCGGAAGGTGGGCTTTTGGGAGACGCGCGGGCTTCTATGCCGGGTTGGTGATCGCAACCTGCGCCGGACTGTTTCTCTTCACGCGAATTTTGATTCCCGACGTGATGCTGACGGGCGCCATCGCGCTCGCTATGTTCGGGTTCCTGCGCGCCCTCGATGAGCAGGAACGGCATCCGCGGATATGGGCCGCGATAATGGCCGCGACTATCGGAACGGGCCTGTTGCTGAAGAGCCTCATTGCGGCGGTGTTCCCCGTAGCCGCGGGTTTGCTTTACTTAGCGCTCACGCACCAGTTGTTTTCCGCGCGCACATGGAGGCGCCTTCGTCCGTTCAGCGGGTTGCTGATCATCCTCGCAGTTGCCGCGCCTTGGCACGTTCTCGCGACGCTGCGCAATCCACCTTATTTTGCCTTTACC
>JAVKSW010000666.1:0-1606 GCA_039583505.1 Bryobacteraceae bacterium
TCCCGCGCTTATCCCTTCACCGGATGCAGTCGCCGGTTTTTTCGTTTCCGGCCCTCCCCCGCCCGGAGGTCCTTCCTGCAGTGTCTTGGACGGCTGAAACTCTCGCCCATCCACAAACACATACTCCACTCTCGCCTTTGCGTCGAAAGCATCGCCTCGCATCACCACCACGTTTGCAATTTTGCCTTTGTCAATGCTCCCGAGCCGGTCCGATACGCCATAGATCTCCGCCGCATTTACGGTCAAAGCTCGAATCGTATCCGCGCGCGACAATCCCGCATCCATCGCCTTCTTGATAGCCCGCTTCAATTCCGGCGCGCTGTCTACTCCGTCTGAATAGAACGCGAACTTTACGCCCGCTTTCGCAAACAGGCCCGGCACGCCTGGAGCCTGCGCGCGCATCTCCAGGTCGCGGTAATTTGGAACCTCCGCCGGGTCCGTATCCTTGGGCTTCTCCGGCCATTTCAAGCTCACCAGAACGGGCACGTTCGCTTGCTTCAACTCGTTCACCCGCTTGTATGCCTCGTGCAGCCCGTACAGCACAAACGGCGTCTTCAGTTCGTGCCCGAACGCAATCATCCGATCGATCTGCTGCGCTTCATAGGCCGGCAGCAGCAGCCGTGGCGACTCGGCCAAACCCTCCAGATCGTGATCGTATTCAGGCCTTCGATTCCCGCCCGGATTCGCTGCGTATATCTGCTTCGCCCGCTTGTATTGGTCGAGATCGAGATAAAGCTGCCTCACGTACGCAATGTTTCCCATCAGCGACGACGGAAACGCGCGGCCCATCCCGCCCGCGCCCGTTCGAAACAGCACTTGTTCGCCGGCAGGCTGTGCCACCACCATGTCTCGACCCCGTTCTCCCGCCAGATCCACTACCGCGCCCAGCCCCTCGAAGATGCCGCGGTTCGGAAACGTCGCCGCGGTCGTAAATCCCGCCGCTCGCGCCGCCTCCAGCCGGTTGTCCATCGGCGTCACTAAATCCGCTGCGCGTTCGAAGGAATAGGTCTGCGGCCGGTCTTCCGGACCCCGAATCGGTGTGGGCGGACTCTGTTGCGCAGCAGCCGGACTCTGCGCCGGAACGTTTTGCGGTGCCGCCCCCGCAGCCCTCGCCGCACCCGGCGGAATGGCGGCCGGGATTCCCCACGTGCTCAGTCCGTCGATGAATCCCGGATAGACTGTCAGCCCTGTCCCGTCAATCACCCAAGCGTCCGCGGGGATGTTGATCCCTGCGCCGACATCCTGAATCAGACCGTCCCGAAGCACGACGGTTCCCTTGGCCAGTTCGGCGCCGCTGACGGTCACGACATGCGCATCTTTGATCGCAACTACCGACGGTCCTTCCGGCCGGACATTCAATTGTGCAAGTAGCGGCGACGTGGCCACCAAGGCCGCGAGCAGGCGGGTATTTTTCATGAACTACTCCCCAGTCACAAACTGAGAACAAATTTCCCTATTGTGCCATAGTGAGGCGAATCTCATTCCGCAACAGTTACTTGGCCTGCCCACAAATTCCCTCCGGCCCCGCTCGCAAGCCATTTCGGAACCCGCCCCGTGATAACGTGCCGGCATGAACTCCAGTGATCGCCCTAAAGGATCGGTTACC
>JAVKSW010000667.1:0-1599 GCA_039583505.1 Bryobacteraceae bacterium
AAGCCGCACTGGCGCTGAAGCAGGGTTTCGGGCGGCTGATCCGCAGTGCTTCCGACCGCGGCGTATTGGCGCTGCTGGATAATAGGATTACGAAGCTGCCGTACGGCCGGGTGTTTTTCGAAAGCCTGCCCGCCTATCGATTCACCACGAACCTAGGGGAGGTTCAAAAGTTCTTCGATGTTTGAGATTTGCGTAGAGCACACCTTCGCGGCCGGCCACGCGCTGCGCAATTACCGCGGCAAGTGCGAGAACGTGCACGGGCACAATTACCGGGTCGAGGTGGGCATTACGGGTCCTGAGCTGGACGAGAATGGGTTGCTTTACGATTTTGCGGAGCTAAAGAAGCAGCTTCGCGCTACCAGCCAATACCTCGACCATCGATTCATCAACGATTTGAAGCCGTTCGATGAGATCAATCCGTCGGCCGAGAACATCGCGAAGTTTTTCTGCGATGAGATGCGGAAGGAACTGAAAAGCGCTTCGATCGCGTACGTGCGCGTGTGGGAGACAGATACCGCCTCTGCTATTTATCGCCCTTAAGTTCTCAAGCCAGGCGCGACGAGCGCCGAAATTCAGCGCCCGAAGAACTCGGCGTTTTTCTGAGTAAACTCAGCCCATTTTTCAGGCAGGTCATCGGCCGCAAAGATGGCGGAAACCGGACAGACTGGCACGCACGCGCCGCAGTCAATGCATTCAACGGGATCGATGTAGAGCATTGGCTCGCTCTCGAATTTTTCCTCATCCTTTTTAGGGTGAATGCAATCCACCGGGCAGGCGTCAACACAGGCCGCGTCCTTGGTTCCGATGCAGGGTTCGGCGATTACGTAAGCCATTTCAATTCCGTTCGTGCCCTAACGCTCAAGATTTAGGAGTAGCACACCCGACGATGGAGTGACAAAGCCACCGCAGCGAGCGGTCGCTTTCTCGCATGTAAGGTCGTTTTCGAGCTCTCGATAGAATCGTCCCAGAGAATTGAGGACTTCCTGGAATGATTACTAATCCCGATATTGAGCAATATATGCGCGATCTGCTTCCTGCGCGCGATGAAGTGCTAACGGAAATAGAAGCGTATGCGGCCGAGCACAAGATCCCGATTGTAGGGCCGGCCGTGGCCTGTTTCCTCGCCAGCTTGGTCATGATGACGAAAGCGAAACGGATCTTTGAACTCGGGTCGGCTATTGGCTATTCGACCATCTGGTTCGCCCGTGCCGCCGGTCCTGAGGCGGAGGTGCACTACTCTGACGGCAGTCAGGCCAACGCGGAACGGGCGCGCCGCTACTTCGAGCGAGCCGGTGTTGCCTCGCGCATCCAGGTGCATGTCGGAGACGCTCTGACTGCACTCGCCTCCACATCCGGCCCTTTTGATGTACTCTTCAACGATGTAGATAAGGACGGGTATCCGGCGGTGCTGGACGCCGCACCGCATCGCATTAAGACCGGCGGCCTCTTCATCACCGACAACACGCTGTGGCACGCCAGCGTCCTCAACCCGAAAGAGGCCACCGATCATGCGGTGTGTACATTCAACGAGCGCCTGTTCCGTTCCCCGGATTTTTATACCACCCAGCTACCGATCAGGGACGGCGTGTCCGTCAGCAT
>JAVKSW010000668.1:0-1598 GCA_039583505.1 Bryobacteraceae bacterium
ACATGCGTCTGGCGTTCCGCGCGATGCGTCAGCTCTTTTGCGGGGGAGCGGCGGACTGTCGAAGTATGAGCCGAGTGCCCAGTCGGAACTCATGCCCGGCAAGATGCGGATCCGGCATCATCGCCCATAACGCTTCAAATGCCACCTTACCGATTTCCGCACGCGGCAGAGCTACCGTCGTCAGCGCCGGCTGAGTGTATCTCGCGAAGAGAATGTCGTCGAACCCCACGATCGAGAGGTCCTGAGGGACGTGCAGACCAGCATCGTAGGCGCGATGCAGAACTCCAATGGCTGTAAGATCGTTGCCGGCGACAACAGCCGTGGGCGGATTCTTGCGCAACAGTTTAGATGACGCAAGGTAGCCGCCCGCTGCGGTGAAGTCGGAGTCGATCGTCCAGCCAGGTTCTACGCCCAAGCGCACGCACGAGTCCATAAAAGCTCGCTTCCTCCGTTGAGCGGAGGACAACTGCGGAGGGCCGCCAACATATGCAATACGCCGGTGTCCTAATTTCGTGAGATAGTCGAGTGCCTCTGCTATGCCATGTTCGTAATCAATAATAATGTTGCTGATCGCCTGATCGACTGTTCCTAAGTCCAAATACACAGCCGCTATGCGCCGTTGAGCAAGTGTACTTATGACCAACGGATCGATTTGCGAAGTAAGAACGGCGATACCCGGGACTTGCAAGCCGATCAACCGTCGAACCGAGTTCAATGTCCTATCGGCGTCGTAGTTCGTGTCCAGCACCAGCACATCCATTCCGTGCGCCAGCGCCTGGTCCTGAAATGCGGCGGTAATCTCGGGGAAAAAAGGATTCCTCACGTCGGAAATAATCAGGCCTAGAAACGTGCTCGTGCCACGCGCCAGATTACGTGCTGCTTGGTTCTGCGAATAGCCTAACTCTTGGATTGCCGTCAAGACACGCTGCCGCGTGTGCGGACGGATGGGACGCGTACCATTCAGTACGTGTGACACCGTTGCTATAGAGACACTGGCTCTTGCCGCCACATCTTTGATGGTCGATCTCAATCGCTGCCTCCGAAATCCCTTATGAGAGCTAGGGTGCACGCGAGCCGGTTAATTGCTGATGGATTGCCCGTTCTGCCCTCGCCTGTTCCGGTTCGCCTAGCCGGTCGTAAACGCGCGCGAGATGATAATGCGGCATTGGCTGCTTTGCATCCAGCTCGATACTGCGAGTCAGTTCCGCCGCGGCGGCCTGGTAGTCGTGCTTGCTTTCCAGTAACACACCGAGCTCATAGTGCGCTTCCCAATCTTTGGAATCGATCATGATGGAACCTCGCAGCAGTGTCTCAGCCCGTGTGCTTCGCGGATCCGCGGCGAGAACTGCCTTCGCTAACAACAGGTGCGCCTTCGCGCTTTTCGGATCTCGTGCGAGCCATCGCTCATCGACCTTGGTAATGTCGGCGAGATGCGGACCCGCTTGATCGAGCATCCGGCCAAGGAACACGTAGGGCTGCTCGATAGCCGGGTCGACATCAATCACCTTCAGGAACGCCGATATGGAGTCTTCGAATCGCCGCTGTCCGTATCGCGCGACGCCCAGAGCCAATGTGAGCTGTGGATTCCGGGGATGAGC
>JAVKSW010000669.1:0-1596 GCA_039583505.1 Bryobacteraceae bacterium
GCAACAATCGGCAAACGAGAGAATACGGCCTGAGTGGAAAGGATCGATCCAATAACGCGCCTCGGCATCTTCGTACCCAACGATGAAGTGGCCGGGAAGACCGACGCCGTACATCGGACGGCCGAGGCGGCGTGTGACCTCGATATAGACGACAGAGAGGGAAATCGGGATGCCGAGGCGGCGCATCAAGACGGAATTCAAGCAGCTATTCCGCGGATCGTAGTAGTCGTCCCCGTTCCCGCGAAATTGCAACACCTCGAACAACAGCTCGTTTGTAGCTTTGATGAAATCCAGAGCAGGCGTGTTCGCGCTCAATCGAGATTGAACCTGTTCTGCGAGATTGTCGAGACGGAAAAGCGAACTCTCGAAATCTAATCCCGGGAACTCGATACTGGCCAGTTCCAGAGCGGCGACATCCAGCGGCACTTGCGAGCGATCGTCGCGTAAAGCATCGAGCAAGCGCTCCACGCGCATTAGCTTAACATTCCAGGACGAGTTCGCTGCACGCAGGAGCGGGCGTATACTAGCGCTTCGTATGTCGAGAAAAATCCATTGCTACGGCAGCAACAATTATCGATCGATCATCGCGCTTCTATGCTTGTCGGCACTGCCGCTGGTTGCGGAGAATCTACAACGCGACGCCGCGCTGAAGGCCGACCTCGCCGGACAGATCGACGGCATGAAAAAGCAGGCGCAAGTCATGAACGACATGGTGTTCAGCTTCGCCGAGCTTGGTTTTCAGGAAGTAGAGACGTCGAAATACCTCAGCGGCGTACTCGAACGGGAAGGATTCAAGGTCGAGCGAGGTGTCGCTGGGATTCCCACCGCCTGGATGGCGAGTTGGGGTGAGGGCAAGCCTGTCATCGCTCTCGGCTCAGACATCGATTGCATTCCGCAGGCGTCGCAAAAGCCTGGCGTGGCCTATCACGATCCAATTGTCGCGGGCGCACCTGGGCACGGCGAAGGGCACAACTCGGGCGAGCCGCTAAACATCATCGCGGCGATGGCGGTGAAGAGACTGATGGAGCGCGAGCATCTGAAGGGCACGATCAAAATCTGGCCAGGAGTTGCCGAGGAACTCCTCGGGACCAAGGCTTATTACGTCCGGGCCGGGCTGTTTAAGGATGCCGACGTTGTGCTTTTCGTGCATGTGGGAGACAACCTGGGAGTGTCCTGGGGCAGTGGCGCGCAGAACGGCGCGGTCTCCATCGAATATCATTTCCTGGGCGAGAGCGCGCACGCAGCCGCTGCACCCTGGCGCGGGCGCAGTGCGCTGGATGCGGTGGAGCTGATGGACGTGGGCTGGAATTTTCGACGCGAACATCTACGGTTGCAGCAGCGCTCGCATTACGTGATTCCAAACGGCGGCGATCAACCGAACGTCGTGCCGCAGAACGCGGCGGTTTGGTATTACTTCCGCGAAACCGATTATCCGCACATTAAGCAGCTCTGGGATATCGGCGACAAGATGGCGCAAGGGGCAACGCTGATGACCAATACTACGTTCACGGAGCGCGTCCTCGGCTCTGCGTGGCCGCCCTATTTCAACAAGGCGATCGCGGAGACAATGAACGCAAACATCCAGAAAATCGGGCT
>JAVKSW010000670.1:0-1593 GCA_039583505.1 Bryobacteraceae bacterium
CGTAGGCAATCTTCATCGTCCGCCGCAAGAAAATGGGCAACACCACTGGTGGAGTTGTGCGTGACTGCGCCGCCCAGGTTTTCCTTTGTCACATCTTCGTGGGTTACTGTCTTGATCACGTCCGGCCCGGTCACGAACATGTAGCTGGTTCGATCGACCATGAACACGAAATCGGTCAGAGCCGGCGAATAAACAGCACCGCCCGCGCAGGGACCCATAATGGCTGAGATTTGCGGCACCACTCCGCTCGCGAGAGTGTTGCGCAAGAATATGTCTGCATAGCCGGCAAGCGAAACGACGCCCTCTTGAATGCGCGCGCCTCCCGAGTCGTTCAATCCGATAATCGGCGCTCCCGTTTTCAGCGCAAGATCCATCAGCTTGACAATCTTCTGAGCGTTGGCCTCGGACAGCGAGCCGCCGGAAACGGTGAAATCCTGTGCGAAGACGAACATCCGCCGGCCGTGAATCAGTCCGTGTCCGGTGACGAATCCATCGCCATCGACAACGTTATGCTGCATGCCGAAGTTATGGCAGCGATGCCGCACCAGTTTGTCCAGTTCCTCAAACGTGCTCTCATCCAGCAGCAATTCGACTCGCTCCCGGGCCGACAGCTTTCCTTCGCGATGCTGCCTCTCTTTGCGCTCCGGGCCGCCGCCTTCTTCCGCTCGCGCGTGGCGCCGCCGAAGCTCTTCCAATCGGCTAGTGATCATGGTCGTTGGTAATACCGCTATCGCGCTGAACGCGTTCGCGTCGATGCGACGATAGGATCAGCCTCCTGCATGTCAGATAGTAATATGAGCAGTCCTCGCGGGCTTGTCGTGGGAACTGCGGGGCACATCGATCACGGAAAAACTTCTCTCATCCGGGCGCTCACCGGGATCGAAACGGACCGTCTGGCGGAAGAGAAGAGACGCGGGATTTCGATCGACCTCGGATTTGCCCATCTCACGCTGGCGAACGGACGCCGCATCAGCTTCATTGACGTGCCTGGGCACGAGCGATTCATCAGGAACATGCTGGCAGGCGCGGCGGGAATTCAAGCTGTTCTTTTGATCGTTGCAGCCGATGAATCGGTCAAGCCGCAAACGCGCGAACATTTCGATATTTGCCGTCTGCTCGGAATTGAGTACGGCATCATCGTTTTGACAAAAATCGATCTGGCGAATTCTGAACAGATCGCGACAGCTTGTGAACAGGTGAAGACGCTATGCGCGGGGTCATTCCTCGCCCATGCACCGATGGTGCCGGTGAGCGCGAACACAACAGAGGGACTCCGGTCGCTTAAGGAGGCGATCGTGCATCTGGCAGACCATATTGCACCCCGCGAGGGAAGCGGCCTGATGCGGCTTCCCGTCGACCGGAGTTTCGCCCTCAAAGGTTTCGGTACGGTTGTCACGGGCACGATGTGGAACGGTGCACTCCGTGTTGGCGATAGCGTTGAGATCCACCCGGGTAAACGCCTGGCGCGCGTACGCGGCCTCCAGGTACACGGCGAGCGGGTCGAAATGGCGAGTGCGGGCCAACGTACGGCTGTCAACCTCAGTGGCGTTGACCATGCAGATATCCGGCGCGGATTTGTACTCGCGGCTCGCG
>JAVKSW010000671.1:0-1591 GCA_039583505.1 Bryobacteraceae bacterium
GGTCACCAAGCTGCGCATCAGCTTTTCGATCACGACCGATCGCGACGATGTGCGCCGGTGGTACGAGCCGCGCTGCGAGCCGAACGCCGTCCGCCTCGAGACCATACGCGAATTGCGTAAAGCCGGCCTGGAAGTGTATGCCACATTGGCCCCGCTCCTGCCTTCGGACCCGGAGCGGCTAGCAGAAATATGCCTGGACGCCTCCCGGCGCAACCTTATAGGTGACCCGCTGCACGTGCGTGAAGCGAAGCCTCGAGGCGCTACAACCCGTGCAGCAGCGTTCCAGATCGCGCGCCGCCACGGCCACTCGGAGTGGTTCTGCCCGGATTTTCAGCGGCATGTGCTCCAAAGAATCGAGCACGTCGCCACCAAATCCGGCTATCGATTTGCGGCAGGGCCGCCGGGATTTGGCTGGTTAGCCCAGGACTAAGGTAAGGACGGCGCAGCCTAGCGGCGGAGATGCTTCTCCACGATGCTGGCGCTCACCCCTGCGGCATCCACCTGATAGCTTCCGTCTTGATAGCGGCGCCGCAAGTCCGTTATCCGCTGTTCGCGCGCCTCCGAAACAGCGGTGGTTTGCTCGGCCTGTCTGGCGGGAGCCGTCGCGGCGCAATGGGCGCTTCCACCTGCTTTCGGCGAGTCCATGTCAGACATATCCCCAGAGTACCTCACCAACCACAATGCTAACGAAAACCTCAATATGCGGTGCGCTGCGGGAGTAAGGGTGCGTAGGGTACAAAGGCCGGGAAAGATTTCCTTTGCCCACAGAGTAGATCCTTAAGTTTCTCGAAGGATCTACCGAAGAATGTGTAGGCGCGAATAAGGTCTACAGGAAGAGCACCGCAATTGAGGTTGGAATGATCGCCCGTCAACAGGTAAAGAGCTACGATACCCCGACCCTGCCCGCGGAGGTGCGGGAAAAACTGATACTGGAGCACCTGCCACAGGTGAAGCTGATTGCCAGAAGAATCCACGAACGTCTTCCGGTATCCGTCAGTCTGGACGATCTGATTTCGGCCGGAGTAGTGGGATTGATCGCCGCCATCGATCGCTACGACGCAAGTCATGACGTAAAGCTGAAGACCTACGCGGAATACAAGATCCGCGGCGCGATACTCGACAGCTTGCGAGGCTTGGATTGGGCGCCAAGACAGCAGCGCAAACGCGCGAAACTCATCGAGGCAGCCATCGCGATCCTCGAGCAACAACACCAGCGCATGCCCTTGGAGGAAGAGATCGCCGCTCAGCTCAATCTTTCCGTGTCCGATTACCAGGATTGGCTGTCGGAGGTTCGGGGACTGACGCTTGGCAGTCTCGAGAATGCCGGAACAGAAGAAGATGGATGCGACCTGCTGCGGTATCTCGCGGATTCCGACGAGCAGTGGCCGTCGCAGATCGTGGAGCGCGCCGAGCTCGAACGCCTATTGGCGGAGGCCATCGAAAAGATGCCCCAACTGGAAAAAACAGTGCTCAGCCTGTATTACTACGAAGAGATGACTCTCCGCGAAATTGCAAAAATCGTCGACCTGCACGAATCTCGAATTTCGCAGTTGAAATCGCAAGCGATTCTGCGGCTGCGCTCGTATATGCA
>JAVKSW010000672.1:0-1587 GCA_039583505.1 Bryobacteraceae bacterium
CGGTGCATCAAATCGACATTACCGAACTGCAGACGCAACTTCGCGCACGAGGACAGATCCTGTCATTGAATGACGTTCAAAGCCGGCAATAAAGGAAATCTGAGCCTCAGCCGTGGGAAACGCGAACGGCTCCAAAGGCTATCTACGCCTGACGGCGTGATCGCTGCGTTAGCTATCGATCAGCGGAAAAGCCTTCGACGCATGGTCGCCGACTCTGCCTCTGCCGCTCCGGAACAGGTGCCTGATTCCACTCTTGCGGAATTCAAGAACTCAGTCTCAAAAATTCTAAGTCCATACACGAGTGCAATTCTTCTGGATCCGGAATATGGCCTTGCGGCGGCCCGGCTGCGCGCACAGGTATCCGGATTGCTGCTTGCGTACGAGATGGACGGCTATGAAAATCCGCGCCCCCATCGGATGCTGGCTCTCATGCCGCGGTGGTCCGTCCGGCGCCTGCGGGACGCGGGAGCCGATGGCGTCAAGATCCTTCTGCACTACGCACCGGACGACTCGCACTCCGCCAATGACGAGAAGTGTGTACTGGTCGAGCGCATCGGCCACGAATGTCACGATCTCGACATGCCGTTTTTTCTGGAGCCAGTCGTCTACGACGCCAACATCGCAGATCCGCGCAGCTTCGAATTCGCGCAGCGAAAACCGGAACTGGTCGTTCGAACAATCGAGGAGTTTTCGAATGACATCTACAACGTTGACGTTCTGAAGGTAGAGTTTCCCGTCATCACGTCCTTTGTTGAAGGTTCAGCGGTGTGCAGTGGACGCTGGGCTTACAGCACCGACGAGGCATTGGGCCACTTCCGTGCCGCGGATGCGGCTGCTCGCCGTCCCTACATTTACTTGAGCGCCGGTGTCAGCGGCGTCGAATTTCTCGAATCGCTGCGGCTCGCAAATCGTGCCGGGGTCCGCTACTCAGGTGTGCTCTGTGGGCGCGCCACTTGGAAAGACGCTGTGCCGCAGTATTCCCAACCCGGTCCGAAATTCGACAAGGCCGCCCTGGAAGAGTGGCTCAGCACGACCGGGACCCGCAACATCACCGCAATGAACGAACTCCTAAGCTCCGCGACACCGTGGCATTACTGGCTCGAGGAACGCAATACGTGAGCGCTGTCCAACGTGCGCCCAAATCCATGTCTCGTTCCGAGTGGGGCCTGCTTGCCCTGCTGATCGCGTCTATATTCATCAACTACATCGACCGTGGCAATTTATCGGTAGCCGCACCGCTTCTCGGAAGGGAATTAGCACTGTCGCCGGTGAAAATCGGTGCGCTGCTTTCTGCTTTCTTCTGGACCTATTCACTCCTGCAGTTATCGGGCATTGCGGGCTGGTTGGCGGACGTGCTGCCCATTCGCCTCGTCTTTGCTTCAGGCGTGCTGGTCTGGTCCATGGCAACGATCGTGACCGGGTTCTTATCCGGATTTGCGGCCATTTACACAGCTCGTCTGGTGCTCGGGGCTGGCGAATCGGTCGCTTATCCCTGCTACTCGCGCATTTTTGCGAGTGAGCTTCCCCAACATCATCGCGGCCGGGCCAACGCTCTTCTCGATGCCCGCTCAAAGTTAGGGCCGGCGG
>JAVKSW010000673.1:0-1582 GCA_039583505.1 Bryobacteraceae bacterium
GGCCCGCTCGGCGGCGGCTTCCAGGCGCGCGGGCGAGTACTTCCCGGCTAGCCGGATGAGTCCCAGGCAGGCGCGATACCCCATCTCCGGATGCGGCTTGTCGGCCATGATCCGTTCGAACAGTTGTGCTGTGTTTGATCCTATGGTCTGCGCCCAATGCACCATGCGCGATGGCGTCCATTCCAGATGAGCCTGGTGACTCTTGGGCCGGTGCTCGTGATTGGTGATGGTTTGCCCTCGGCTGCGGCTGCGCACGTGCGAAGCCACGCGCGCGCCCTTGTGCAGGATCTCGACGGTTGCAGGAGTTGCGCGAATCTCCACGACCTCGTGCACCAGGTTGTAGGGAACACTGTACAGGTTAGCGTCGAAGGCTACGTGATAATCGATATTCACTCGCGCCCGCGACCACTCGCTCATATCGAAGCTCTCGCTGGGCAGCGGCTTCAGGGCCGGTTTATCGAGTGCTTCAAAGACACTCGCGCGGCTGCCTTCCCGTTTACGAAAGGGCCGGTGGTTCAGCCGCTCCAGTAGTTCGCGAACGGCTTGATTGGTCTCTTCGAGCGAAAAGAACTTGCGGTGCCGCAGCGCCGCTACAATCCAACGTTGGGCGACTTGCACCGCGCTTTCCACGACCGCTTTATCCCGGGGTTTGTCCGGCCGCACCGGCAGTACACCAAACCCGTAATGCACGGCAAAGTTGTGATAGGTCGGATTAAGATCCGGATCGTAGCGGCACGCTTTGGTCACGCCCGTCTTGGTGTTGTCGGGAATGGCGAGCGCCGGAACACCGCCCCAATAAGCGAAGGCGTGCATGTGGGCGCGCAGCCACGAATCCATCTGCTGGTCGCGAGTGGCTTCGGCCCAGGTGTAGGAACTGGCTCCGAGGGCAGCTACGAATAACGGAGCCTGCCACACTGCGCCGCCAGTGCGGTCGTACACGGGAATCGTCGCACCCGCCCAATCGATGAACGCTTTCTCGCCGGCTTTGTGCTCCTGCCGCATGACCACATCGAGCTTCTTCCGCCAGCGTTGGTACAACTCGCAGAACCGGCTGTAGCGATAACCGTCTGGATTCACATCCCGGTATTCCTGCCAAAGCAGTTGCAGGGTTACGTGGCGGTGACACCGGAGCTGCTCGTGAACCGCAGCAAAATCTGGTGGCGACTTCTTTGGCTCCAGCCTGGATTCCGGGTATCGAAACAGCGCCGCTTCCGCCCGCGCCTCATCCCAACCATCCGGCAACGGCCAACTTACATTGCGGCCTCGGCGCGTTTCAGATACTCGTGTACGGTGCTGACGGAAAGCGAGCAGCTACGTGCGATCTGCCGCTGATCGAGCTTCAGTTCATATCGGAGTCTTAGGACTTCCTTGATTCGACGCATGGACTTTCTCCTGGCCGGCAACGGATCCTCCCTTTTCAGAAGGTCTCGTACCGGCGATGATGTCCAGCGCCGCTACCTGTGGAAATTATTCCGGCTCAAGCCGAACACCGTTCCGGGATCCGCCGAAAACTGTTCGGCTTCGCCGCGGAATCCTGTTCGACTTCAGCCCGGAATCGTGTTCGGAATCATCCGGAATGCTG
>JAVKSW010000674.1:0-1571 GCA_039583505.1 Bryobacteraceae bacterium
AAAGGAACGCGTGAAAATTCGGGGTGAGCACTCCGCCGCTTAAATCGCCGCCGAAGTCTGAAAATCCGACGACGTCGGCTCGATTGTTAATAGCCATCGGAGTGTTCCATCCCTTCCCCCCGAAGCTGCCCAGGTCCGTGACCTTTCCGTCATGCCATAAGAGTGCGTGACGGGCGCTGAGCGCTCCCACTGCCACATCGCAAGTGCCCGAGATACCCACGACGTCACCTTCGTCGTTAATCGCTGTAGCCGCGCCGTCCGGATCGCCGGGGAAGTTGGGAAGCTGGTGGATCTCGCCCGATCCCGGGCCGTAAACCACGGGTTCAAATTGAAGGAACTGGTTCTTCTTGTTGTCGCAGGTCGGATCGCGATACGTAGTCTCTGCCCAGCCTGCGATCTGTCCCCGGTTGTTTGCTCCGGCGGCAAATCCGTTATATCCCCCGAGTGTGGGGAGCGCAGTCATTACGCCCCACTGCCACACAAACCCGACACACACGTGACCGGTGGGAGCCCCGGTGGGGTTGAACGCAGTGCAGCTCCACGATTCGTTCAACTGATTTTGGGCCGCCGTCTCGGACCAACCCGCAACCAACCCGTTATCGTTTTTCACCGGCCATTGCACGTCGCTGTTCGGGCCGCCCAGCGTGCCGAGATCGGATTTTATCCCATAAATCCAAACCGTCGCGTGTTCGGTAGCATTGCCTGCCAGATCGGCGCTACCCGTCGCCCAACCAATATTATTGAGTGTATTTCCGGTGCCGGACGTCCCGCTTAGATTGCCCAGGTTCACTATTCGATAATGAGTCGCCTGCGCGCCGAGTGAAACCGCCCCGGCGAACGACAGAACCAAAATAGTCGCGCTGAAAAAAACAGGTGTTTTGCATTGCATGCTGCCACCATAAATCGGTTCCCCGAGCCAGGTTGGACATTTCCGGACCTCGCATAAACCGCCGCGTTGCTTCCGGCCCCGCCCCGCATCGCAGCTCACGATGTTTCAACGCCTTCGGTTGTGGTCCGAAAACGTCCACCCTGGTGTCGCGAGATCTATTACGATGAAGCACGCGCATGGATTTGGATCGCGAAGTGTGCCTGCGGGCCAGGCTTTCGCGCGGCGCGCGCTTCGATGGCAAGTTTTTCATCGGCGTGAGGACCACGCGAATCTATTGCCGTCCCATTTGTCCCGCGCGCGCTTCGAAAGAAGAAAACGTGCTCTACTTTCCCACCGCCGCGGCAGCCGCGGAAGCAGGTTTTCGCCCCTGCCTGCGCTGCCGCCCGGAATGTTCACCAGGAACCCCCGCCTGGGCCGGCACTTCCAATACCGTCTCGCGAGCCTTACGCCTCATCGGTCAAACTGGACTCGAAGACGGCGGCGTCGAAGCCCTCGCCGGGCACCTCGGAATCGGCCCACGCCATCTTTGCCGGCTATTCCTCAAGCACCTTGGTGCCACTCCGAAAGCCGTCGCTCAGACACGCCGCCTGCATTTCGCCAAAAAGCTGATCGATGAAACCGCCTTGCCCATGACGCAAGTCGCGCTGGCCGCGGGTTTCGGTTGCGTACGAAGATTCAACGC
>JAVKSW010000675.1:0-1569 GCA_039583505.1 Bryobacteraceae bacterium
GATGGGTCGACCTTGGCGCAGGTGCCGGTTCCGCCGCTCAATACGGCCGAGGAATTCAGCACGCGCTGTTCGTCGAGCCGATGACCTGCCGCTCTGCGCCTTCCCCTGCCGCGGCCCGGAACATTCGTCTCTTCATCCGTATCGCGGTGGCCCACCAGAACGATATCGTAATCGCCGCTGGCCACCTGCGGAGCCGCTTCGTCGATTAGGATGCGCTTGCCGCAGTTGTTGACACGCGGGCTGTTTTTCGCGAAAACGATGTCGGCCAGCCGTACAAATCGCGGCGGGCACTTCACTGAAATGTTTGCCGTTTGCGAACCGGACTTGCCGGTTTCATCGGTAGCGGTGAGCGTCGCTGTAACTGTCTTGGTCTGCCCTTGAGCGCCGCCTTCAAAACTTAACGTAGACGCATCGAAGGTTGCGTTCGGACTGGTGTCATTGGTCACGCTGCCTTCGCTTACAGTCCACTTGTAAGTCAGGGTGCCGCCGCATGAACCGGTTGCTTGACCCGACAGATTTGCGGTATGTGTCCCAGTGGGATCGGACGCGCAGCTTAATTGATCGGGCGTGGCCGAGATACTCGTCACCTGCGGAGCCACATAGGCTTGAACAGTGAGCGGTACGGGGCCGGCCTTCACGCTACGCGACGGATTGGTCGAATCGGATACGGTTACTTCGACTGCAAAGTCGCCTGCATTATTCGGCGTGAACGGAAAGTCCGCGCTGTTCGTGCCGGAAGGCGCGCCGTTCAGCTTCCACGCGTAAGTAAGTGCGTGGCCTTGCGGGTCGCTCGCGGTTGAATGCAGCGTGATCGCTCGTCCCTGACACAACGTGCCTTCCGCCCCGGTAATAGATCCCGGGTTGAGCGGAGCAGGAGGCACCGGCGCCGGCGGCGGTGCGGGCACTGCCTTCCGGCCCATATAGAGTACGAAGCCCAGCGTCGCTTGCAGGCCGTTCATACCCTGGCCTGACGGAATATAGATGCCCCCGGCAGTCCGCTGGAAGGTGACGAGATTCTGGCCCGCCGGAATGCTGAAACCAGGACCCCATCCGGGCAAGCCGAACGTCGGATTCCGTGACCACCAGCCTCGCACATCGAAGCGCACACCGACATGCTCGCTGACGTGGAACTTGACGCCGCCGCCGTAGTTGAAGGCCGGGATAATAAGGCCGCGCAAGCCGCCTGAGTGGAAGATGGCATCTCGGGCTGCGGCTTCCTGCTCGGCTTTCCTGGTCGGAGCGAAACCCGCTACCCCGACACCGGCGCTAACATATGGCTGAACACGCGACCCCCGGGGCGTGAAACTGTACACGGCGTCGAGGGCGCCCGTTTGAATCTGGTTGCCAAAGATGTAGCTCGGTAATCCGGGAGCGATGGGCGTCAACAACCGAACGTTGTTGACCATGAAGTTGTAGTCCAGCTCAGCGCCCCAATGCCTGTTGAAGTTGAAGGTCAAGCGCGCACCGACCGTACCGCCGTTGGCGAGCTTCTCACCGAGGCCGGCGTTAACTTTGGCAAAGAGGCTTACGCCTCCGAACGCGTCCAGTTCGACCATGTCAGGATATTCG
>JAVKSW010000676.1:0-1568 GCA_039583505.1 Bryobacteraceae bacterium
ACCTGCTCCTGAGTCGTCACGCCATCGATCAAATCCTTGAAGTGAATTACTCCACTCACTTCAGTCAGAATCGAAAACGTGTACGGATCCCATTCGAGCAGGATCTGATTTGCCTTCACAGGAGCGCCATCCTCGACGTTGATCTTCGCGCCGTAAACCACTGGATAGCGTTCGCGCTCGCGACTCTTTTCATCCACGATGATCAGAATTCCCTGCCGATTCATCGCGATCAGCTCGCCCTTGTTGTTGCGGACGGTATTGACATTGTTGAAGCGAACAAATCCATCGCTTTTGGAATCTTGTGTTGACTGCTCGCTGATCCTGGTCGCCGCGCCGCCGATGTGGAATGTACGCATCGTGAGCTGAGTGCCAGGTTCGCCGATGGATTGAGCCGAGATGATGCCGACCGCTTCACCGCGCTCGACCATCCGGCCCGTAGCTAGGTTTCGCCCGTAACACAGTCGGCAGACGCCGCGCTTCGATTCGCACGTCAGCACCGAACGGATCTTCACCCGTTCAATACCGGCAGCCTGAATAGCGCTCGCCAGCTCTTCGGTGATTTCCTGGTTGACCTGGACAATGATGTTGTTCTCGTAGTCACGCTGGTCTTCGAGAGCCACACGGCCGACAATACGGTCGCGTAGCGGCTCAATGATTTCGCCCGACTCGATGATCGGTTCCACATAGATGCCGTCGGAGGTGCCGCAATCGTCTTCGGTAATGATGACATCCTGCGCTACATCGCAGAGTCGGCGTGTCAAGTAGCCCGAGTCTGCTGTCTTCAACGCGGTGTCCGCCAGCCCCTTACGTGCGCCGTGCGTGGAGATGAAGTACTGCAGAACGTTCAGACCTTCGCGGAAATTCGCGGTAATCGGCGTCTCGATGATTTCGCCCGAAGGTTTTGCCATCAAGCCGCGCATACCGGACAGTTGGCGAATCTGCTGCTTCGAACCGCGAGCGCCGGAATCCGCCATGATGTAAATCGGGTTGAGGAGACGGCCCGTCCGGTCGTCCTCTTCCATGTTCTTGAACATCTTGTCGGAGACCGCTTCGGTGACCTTCGACCAGATTTCAATGATTTTGTTGTAGCGCTCTGATTGAGTGATCGCGCCTTCTTGATACTGCTGCTGAACTTCGATCACCTGCCGCTCGGCTTCGCGGACCAGGCCGCTCTTCTCTTCGGGGACGACCATATCGTCGATCCCGATCGAAATGCCGGCGCGCGTCGCGTACAGGAATCCGAGCTTCTTGACCTCATCGAGCATCTGCACCGTAATTTGCAGGCCAAATTTCAAGTAGCAATATTGAACCAGCTGAGCCATGCCCTTCTTCTTGAGCAGCCCATTTATAAACGGCATCTCCTTGGGAAGAACGTCATTCAGGATCACGCGGCCGACCGTCGTGTCCATGTATTGCTTATTGAACTCGATCGGTTCGGTGTGAAGAATATTCTGGTTATCGAACGCTTTGGTCAAATCGATGACCTTGCCGGTGTGCCGCAGCTTGATCGCCGTAAGCGTCTCCACCTCGCCCATTTCGAGCGCGATCAAAACGTCGTCAATCGAAGC
>JAVKSW010000677.1:0-1566 GCA_039583505.1 Bryobacteraceae bacterium
AGGTAAACTTGTCTGTTCTTGGCCGAGCACGGGGATGTTGTGATTGATGTTTGGCCGCATCATCCCGCTACCCCAGAATCGATGGCCAAATTACTGCGCCGATCTGCAAGCGCAAGGCATATCGCCATGGAATTTTCCGCTAGGTCTCGTGCGACACCGAGACAGTTGTTTGTCGGTGTTTATCTGCCGGATTGTGATGGATGTTGCAGGGTAAGTAGCCTGGATATTTTGCTGATTAAGTTCTCTTCCGAGAGCCCGAGAAATGGCCATGCATTGGCCTTGACAGCGTTCACGGCATCTGGAGAGTTTGGTCGAGCTACTCCATTTTGCAAAACGATTGAATCACCAAGAAGATAGAAGTCCCCCGGTTCCACGTGCGTTAAAAAAAGCAGGTAGCGATCGCCTGGAATCAGGCCGTAAGGCCGAGGTGGATTCTTGTACGCAAGCGTCTTGCCATTCGACAGTGCAACACATCCTCCTGGGACGAAGATATCGATCGTTGTGCGGGATACCGTGGAGTGTGAAGGATAAAGGACCCGATGAACGCCGACTGCGTAGAATTTACGCAACGGACACCGCTTGCTCACGCGCGCGGCTCCGTATCGGCTGCGTAGATACTGTGTTATGGTTTCCATCGAGCAGGTCGAGGCGATTTTTCACGAAGCCCTTCTTCTTGGGGAAGAGGTGGATCGCGAAGCGTGGCTCGCTGACCGGTGCGGGGAACGCGCGGAGTTGATGGCGGAGGTTTCCTCGCTGCTGGCAGCCGCCGACGCCATGGACAGCCGAGCCCAGCCGGACGCCTCAGCCCCGACCTTGGTTGTTCCGAGCGAACCATTTGGCGCCTACCGGCTGATCCGCCTTCTGGGCCGCGGCGGGATGAGCGCGGTGTACCTGGCCGAACGGGTGGACGGGCGGTTCGACAAGCAAGTCGCCATCAAAGTGATGGCAGCCCATCTTGCCGGGGAGGAGTTTCTCAGGCGCTGGCGGACAGAAGCGCAATTTCTTGCCTCGCTCGAACACCCGAACATCCCGAGGCTGCTGGATAGCGGAGTCTCGCCGTCGGGACATCCTTTCCTGGTGGTGGAATATGTGGAAGGGGAGGCGCTCGATCGCTACTGCGACGATCGCAAGCTGCCGCTGGAAGCGCGCCTGCGGCTGTTCCTCCAAATCTCGCAAGCGGTGGAGCATGCGCATCGCGCTCTCATCCTGCACCGGGACCTGAAGCCGTCGAACATACTCGTCGCTGCCGAGGGGGTAGTGAAGCTGCTGGATTTCGGGACGGCGGCGCTGATGGCGAGCGGACCGAACATCACCATCACTCGCGGCCGGATGCTGACGCCGCGGTACGCCAGCCCGGAGCAGTTGCGGGGAGAAAGGCCGGGCGTCACCGGCGACGTTTTCTCGCTGGGCGTGATTCTCTACGAACTGCTGACGGGCGCATGGCCGTTCGGCGATCCCGACTCCATGATGAGCGAGCTGCGGCGCGCGTCCGGACACGCCTCGGCGTCCGCGCCGGCGTCGGTGGTCACGCAGGAAGCGGCTGCGCGGCGCTCGGCGGAACTGGAG
>JAVKSW010000678.1:0-1562 GCA_039583505.1 Bryobacteraceae bacterium
GCGATGTCCAGTGTCGATGCGCCCACCCGCTCGCCGAAAGCGTCGCCATCTGTGCCATAGTCCGGGTCTGTGTCGGTGACGTGGGCAACTGCGCCGTTAAACGCCCCGGCTACCAGCGTCAACGGATTCGCAGTCTCGCAGACAAAATTCCACCACTTGTCGCCTACGGTGAGCCGCTGCGTCGCGTAACCTGCCGCCTGACACTCCTCTTGGGCCTTCGTTACCGCAGGGGCGATCGTTAGGAAAATCAGAAGCGCGCGCAACGCCCGAGCCGGAACGAGAGAACGCCGCGCCAATGTTGCACACCTCATCGCTAGTAACTGAATCGGGCTGAGTACCAAACTTCAATAGGTACCATGGTCATTATCTCTGCGTCGCACAAGGCCTAGGGTGCCGCGCTATACAGGATGGGCGCGCGTCTACCGGAATGCGAATATCGCTCTTTATCACTTGCTACAACGATTTGCTTTTCCCGGCCACCGGCGTCGCGGCGGTGAAGTTGCTGGAGCGCCTGGGACACACGGTTGTTTTTCATCCCGAACAGACTTGTTGCGGGCAGATGCATTACAACACAGGCTATCAGCGTGAAACCATCCCGCTCATAAGAAAATTCGTCGATATTTTCGCCAATGATGAAATTATCTGCTCTCCCTCGGCTTCCTGCGTAGCGATGATCCGCGACCATTATGCCAAGGCCGCCCGCATGGTGGATGATCCGAAACTCGAAGCGGAGGTTACCGCGGTCGTTCCTCGCGTTGTGGAATTGACGGAGCTGCTGGTCAAGAAGCTAGGGATCGAAGATGTAGGAGCCTATTACCCGCATCGCGTCACGTATCATCCGTCTTGCCACTCATTGCGCACGCTGCGACTCGGCGATGCGCCCCTTCGCCTTTTGAGGAACGTCGGCGGCATCGATTTAATTGAGCTGGCGGATGCAACCGAGTGTTGCGGCTTCGGCGGCACCTTTGCTGTCAAAAATGCGGAGACTTCCTCGGCCATGCTCGCCGGTAAAGTGCGATGCGTGCTGAACACGGGCGCCGAAGTCTGCACTGCTGGAGATAATTCCTGCCTGATGCACATCCATGGATCTCTCCACCGGCAAAGAACGGGTGTCAAAAGCGTGCACATCGCCCAGATCCTGGCGTCCACTCGCGACGGAGAGCGGTATGAGTAACCAGGTGGGGTCCGCGGCAACTGCGCCGCCGTTTCCCAAAGCCGCTCACGACGCCCTTGACGACTCACAGCTTCGCCGCAACGTGCGAAATGCAACCGGCATCATCCAAGCCAAACGCGACAACATGGCCGCTGAGATGCCCGATTGGGAGGGTCTGCGCTCGGCCGGCCACGCCATGAAGGCGCACACCCTGAAATATCTCGACTTGTATCTTGAGCAATTCGAGAGCAATGTAACAGCCCGAGGCGGCAAGGTGCATTGGGCTCGCGACGCCGACGAAGCGAATCGCATCATTGGCGGCATCGTCCGCGAGCGCGCAGACGCCGAAGTCATGAAGGTGAAGACCATGACTTCGAACGAGACAGGGCTGAATGCCTATCTCGAGGAG
>JAVKSW010000679.1:0-1554 GCA_039583505.1 Bryobacteraceae bacterium
CGTCTGCAGAATGAATCGGTACGGTTACTCGGCGCTTGCGGCGAACCGGGCTTACGTCTTTCACCATCAGTGCGCGCTTCAGGTATCGCGCGCGAGTTTGCACCAAGCGCCGAGTGAACCACTGCTGCGCCGCTACCCGGAGTACGAACGAAAAACCGCTGATTACAAAAGCGTCGATAGGGATCCTGTCGAGCGGTTTGCTTCCTTGTATAGGCCACATCGGCCGCGCATTTTGTACGATCTGTTTCACCTCACGGCAGCCCATACGGGAACCTCGGATTTCGGCTTGAGCCTGCTTCGCGAACTGGCTCGGACCATTGAAAGCGAATGTGACCTGTTCGTGGGGGTGGATCCAGAACAGCGTTTTTTCGCCCACGAGTTGGCCGGGTACCGGATCTATGAAGACCGTCTGGATTCTCCGATGATCTTCGACCTGGTGTTCAAGCCGTGCCAACTCATGTTTTGGAGCGAGTTTCGGCGCATGGAGCGGCTCGCTCCTCGATTGAGTTACACGATGTTGGATATTATTGGCGTGCGTTGCGACTATTTGAACTCCCCCCGGCGCCAAATTCTCCTTCAAAGTGCAGCGGCATTATGCGATTGTGTATTCACCATCAGCGAATTTTCGCGCTCTGATTTCAGCGTGTTCTACCGCGCGGATATTCCTTTCCGCGTTATTTATCCGGGAACAAACTCTGTGAGCATGGAAGGCTTCTGCGCGGGGGAATACGTCCTGGTCATGGGGAACAACTTGGCGCATAAGGGAGTGATGGAAGCAATCCAGCAGATGAACGGTCGGTGGCCATTAGTGGTCCTCGGCGGCGAGAAAGAGCCCGTGCCGGTAAACGTCCCTTGGCTGGCAAGCGGAACGCTGAGCCGCCAACACCTGCGCGAATTATTTGCCAATGCGCGCGTGTTGGTCTACCCGAGCCATTATGAGGGGTTTGGGCTGCCGGTCATTGATGCACTGGCGCTGGGCAAGCCGGTGGTGGTGTTGGATACCGCGATTAACCGTGAACTGGCCTCGACACTGGACAATTCCAATCTCTATCGGATCAGATCCATGAAGGATTTGAACTCCACTGTGGCGGAGCTCTTCGATAGGGAGCCGGCGCGACCCACCGTACAGCCTCGCCGTTGGCGTGAAGTTGCCGAGGAGTATGCCCAGGTCTTTCGCGAACTGCTGGGCCGCGATTTCGATGTAGCAAAGATGCGCGCGCGCCGGCAGACGCTGCAAACGGTGGAATCAGCCGATGGTCTTTAGGACGTTTTCGGATTACGTAGGAGTATCGAGCTAGCGGTGTCAGTTCCCATAGCGTTGATCCGGAAGCTGGCGGAACGGCGCGCTTTTTCGCCTCTAGTCCGAGCTGCAACGGCGTCGTACCTTCTGGTCAAGCCTTGTATCTTCCATATCGATGAGCCGCAGGATCGCATCATACCGAGCATTGTCGGGACGGTAATCGGATGGTTCGCGCTACGGCAGAAGAGCGTCGCGCCCGTTCTGCGAATTAACAATACCGACCTGAGTTGGGTGAAGTTGCAGAGGCCCGACAT
>JAVKSW010000680.1:0-1547 GCA_039583505.1 Bryobacteraceae bacterium
GGCCGCCTCTATCGACCCGATGAAAGCACTGCGAACCGAGTGAGACTATTCAGCTAGGAGGCGTGCGGTAATGGAAAGCCTGTGGCAAGACGTCCGATACGCGCTAAAAATGCTGCTCAAGAATCGCGCATTCAGCTCCATAGCAGTGCTCTCGTTGGCGCTGGGAATCGGCGCCAATACGACGATCTTCACGGTCGTGAACGCGGTT
Source organism: Bryobacteraceae bacterium (assembly GCA_039583505.1). Taxonomy (GTDB): domain Bacteria; phylum Acidobacteriota; class Terriglobia; order Bryobacterales; family Bryobacteraceae; genus Bog-105. The sequence continues at coordinate 209 of JAVKSW010000680.1, forward strand.
CTTCTGAATCCTCTTCCTGTCAAAGATATTTCGCGACTCATGGAGATGGATACGGTAGATGCCAAAACGGTCGTCACCCAGGCGAACGCAACGAAAATGGGGATGTCGTATCCCAATTTTCAGGACTACGCCAAGGAAAACCAGGTGTTCACGGGCTTGGTGTGCATCTCGACGCTTCCGCTTACCTGGAGCAATGGAGCGGAACCCAAGCAAGTTCAGTCGCAACTGGTGAGCGCGAACTATTTCGACGTTCTGGGAGTGCGGCCTGCCATCGGCCGGTTTTTCTTTCCCGACGAAGACACGAAACCAGGCGGGAATAATGTAGCGGTTGTCAGCAACGCGTTCTGGAGGAACAAACTCGGCTCCGATTCGAGTCTGATTGGTAAGACCATCAACCTGAACGCAGCGCCATACACGGTAGTGGGCGTCGCGCCCGCCGGCTTTAAGGGCACCTTCACCTTCGCCAGCGCCGAGCAGATCTGGATTCCGGTGAGCATGTATCCGCAGGCTCTTTCGGGGTTCTTCAAGGAAAGTTTCAATAGTCGCCGCTTCTTAGCAACGACCGTGGTTGGGCGCCTGAAACCGGGGATCAGCGCAAGTCAGGCAGAAGCATCGCTCAAGATCATGGCGACGCACCTGGAAAACGAATATCAACAGGATAATGCCGGACGAAGTGTAGCGTTGAGTCTTTTGGGAGATGCCGCTGTTGGGGTGAATAATCATGCGCAAATCACGCTTGCCGGCGGCGTGATGATGGGGGTTGTGGGCCTGGTCTTATTAATCGCCTGCGTGAACCTCGCGAATCTGCTGCTCGCGCAGGCCGCTCGGCGCGAGAAGGAAATTGGCTTGCGTACGGCGCTGGGGGCCAGCCGACGCCGAGTACTGCGCCAATTGATGACCGAGAGCATGGTGCTTTCCGTTCTGGGAGCGGCGGCGGGCCTGGTCATTGCCTATGGCGGCAGGAATGCGCTCTGGTCGTTGCGGCCTCCGTTTATCCAGAACAACGACATTGATTTGGCGTTCGATTCACATGTGCTGTGGTTCACGCTGGGGATTGCGATCTTGACCGCATTGCTCATCGGTGTAGCTCCGGCGTTCAAAGCAACGAGTCCCGACGTAGCCGACATATTGAAAGCCGGGGGACGCGGCGGAACAGTTGGTTGGAGGCGCAGCGCGTTGCGCAGCTTGCTGGTGATATCCGAAGTTGCGTTGGCACTGGTTGCGCTTGTCTTCGCAGGCCTGTTCATTCGCAGCATGCAAAATGCGCAACGAATCTCTCCCGGGTTTGAATCGAAAAATCTTCTGGTGATGGCCTTCGATTTGGGGGCGCTGCACTACA
>JAVKSW010000681.1:0-1535 GCA_039583505.1 Bryobacteraceae bacterium
CGTTTCGATTTGCTTCAGTTGCGATCATAGTACCTCTAGCCAAACAGCGCGAACTTCTTCTTGTATTTCGCCGGCTGAACACCGGCGATCTTGGAAGCGAGCAGCGCGAAATGCTTCGCCAAGCGCGTATTCGAGTTGAGCAGGTTACCGCTCGAGTAGGACTGGTAAAGACCCATGTAATCGTTCGGAAGAGCGGCGTATAAGGACCGCCCCAGAATTTTCTCGAGTTCCTGCGTGCTGATATCCATCATCTTGGGCGTACGGTTCAGCACCAGCTGCAGCTTTTCACCTTGTTCGAACAATCCGTGAACAATCGATTTGAGACCATGCAGAGCCACAACTTCGAGCGTTGAGACCAGAAAGAGCTGATCGACTTCGTCCAACACGGCGGTGGCGATGGAATTGAGGCTGCGGCCCAGATCGAGCACGATCCAATCGTGCTGTGTGCGCATGAATTGCAGCACTTGCCGCAGGCGGTCTTCATCGGGATGATCCCAGCGCGAGTAGGCCGCCGGGGCGGGGATCACCGTGAGGCCGGGCCTGTGCTCGACAATCAAAGCTCTCCAGAGACTCTCGTCCAGACGCGAGAGGTTCTTAATCGCGTCGAGGATCGAATACGAACTCGGCGTCTTCATCAGAAAGCCGACCAGACCCGAGGTCAGGTCCAGATCCGCGAGCAGAACGTTCTTGTGAGTTAGATTTTGCAGCTCGCTGGCAAGGTGGCACGCCAGCGTTGTCGCTCCACAGCCGCCTTTCGCCGAGAGAAATCCAATGACCTTGCCGCGCGTCGCCGGAACGGCGTCGGATTCCGAGGAGTGCAGCAGGCGTTCGAGCGCGGGAAGCAGATTGTCCTCAAGCGGTGGATGGAGGAATTCGTTGGCGCCGGCGCGCATAGCCGAGAGAATCGTCTGCGGATCGGCGCTCGAGTGCAGAGCCACCACTCGCAGGCGCGGCGCCTGGTACTTGAGCTGCCGCATGGCGATGTTCAGCTCCGAGGGTACCGACGAGAGATCGAGCAGCAGTACCTCCGGTTTGCCGGCAGCCAAGCGCTCGAGCAGGCTACTCCAGTCGCCGGTGTGCTGATCGAAAGCGATCTGGCTTCCCGGTGTTCTCAGGACGTCGACCGCTTCCCGGTTCAGGGTCTCGTCGTGGATGTGCAAAAGCAGTTTAGCGGAAGTCATGGGGCATCAGTCAGTCATCAATGATTCGAACCGGGTGGATTCGGCTGGGCAGGTGGTGTGTTGGGCGGTGTTTCAGCCGGCGTCATCTGCACGGGCTGCACCACCATTAGCGGCGCCGGAGTATTCGATTCGGAGCCCGCGGCGGGAGCGCTCGTCGCGCCCCTCAGCTGTTCTACCGGCAAAGAGCCAAAGCTCGGCAGCGGTGTCTGACCGGGCAGCGCAGTGGGGTTTTGTGGCGGGTTCTCCGTACCGTTCATGAAGGGCGCCGGCATCTTCACCTCCGGAGGCTTAACGCCGACCGGAACCGGACGTACCACGTACGGGGTCACCATGACCAGCAGTTCGCTATTACTC
>JAVKSW010000682.1:0-1527 GCA_039583505.1 Bryobacteraceae bacterium
ATGCGCGCCCTGGGAGAGCCCGATGCGTTCCCTTGCGGTGATCTCGCCCTTCGCCGTGCCCTGAAGCTCGACAGTGCCGAACAGTTACAACGCCGCGCCGAATGCTGGCGGCCCTGGCGAGCTTACGCCATGTATCTCTGGACTCCCTCCAAAATCGCGCCGCCCGCGGGGCCCTCGCCTCAGTCGAAGAAGTGACGATCCTCGTCCGCCAGGTGCGATTTAGCCGCCGCAACACGGAACGTGACGCCCAGACCCGGCCGGTCCCAAACATCGATGAAGCCCTGCTTCATGATCGGGTCCGGCAACCCGTCGACAATCTGGTACCACCAGTCAGGCTGGCCCACCGGATACTCGAAGGCGATGTAGTTTTGCGGCAATGCGGCCGCCAGGTGAACGTGCGCCGCGAGCCCGATAAGCCCGTCGAAAATCCCGTGAGGAGCGATAAGGATGCCGTGGAGATCCGCGTATTCCGCGATCCATTTCGTCTCCGCCAATCCGCCGACGTCTTCCGGATCGGGGCCGACCACATTCACAGCCTGTTTTTCGATCAGATCCTTGAAATTCTGCCGCAGGTAGATCTCTTCTCCGGTGTGAATCGCGACCGAAGTACTCTGCGTCACTTCGCGAAAAACGTCGGCATTCGGGTAAGGCATGTAGTCGCCGGTGATCAGGTCTTCGAGCCACGTGATGTGGAGCGGTTCCAGCGCTCGCGCAAACGTAATCGCATCCTTTACTGTCCAGCCCGGCCCGCAATCGAGCGCCAGCCCGATCTCATCGCCCAGGACTTTCTTCATCGCTTCCACGCAGGCGATGATGTGTTCGAGGCCGCGTTCGGTCAGGAGACCGCGATCCGAGTGCGCTGCTCCCGTCCGCGGTTCGTCGTACCACCCGTTGGGCATCGCGCGCATCATCGCCGGATTGTGAAAGCCGACCGCCTGCTTGATTAGAGTGAAGCCCTCTTTGGGTTCCTTCATTTTGGCCATGTTCTCGGCGTAGTCTTGCGGGGTTTGGCCGGTCATCGGGAAACGCACCCCGCCGTTGTACGCGCGGACGCGGTCCCGGATCTTCCCGCCCAGCAGTTTATAAACCGGTACTCCGGCCGCTTGCCCCGCGATATCCCACAGAGCGATCTCGATCGCGCTGACCGCCGAACCCCACGGCTTGAACGCACCAAGTCGGCGGATCTTCAGCATCACCCGCTCGACCTCAGTTGGGTCTTCGCCCAGAAGATAGTCCTTATAAAAAAGCACCATCGGCTTGAGATAAGGCTTGGCGGATTCGGCTTGCCCGTATCCCGAGATGCCCTGGTCCGTGACCACTCGAACCACTGGATTCCGCCCGATGATGGCACACCGCAGATCCGTGATCTTGATCGATCGCGGCCCCTTCTGTCCCGGAAGCGACAGGGCCGTCGCCATTCCCGAGAGCGACCCGACAAATCCTCTCCGCGTCCAATTAGCCATGAGTTCCTCCCGTCAGAAACTATCTCACGACTTGTCCGGGTGCTTTTCTGCTTTTCGATTCACC
>JAVKSW010000683.1:0-1523 GCA_039583505.1 Bryobacteraceae bacterium
TCGATGCTTGGCGATCCGGTGAAGGACCGCAAGATTTACGATCAAGATTCGCCCATTACGTTTATTCGCAATGCCAAGGCGCCGTTGCTGGTGTTGCAAGGCGAGAACGATATTCGCGTGCCGAAGGAAGAAGCCGAGCAGGTAGTTACGATTCTGGATACGGTCGGAAAAACGGTGGAGGCGCACTATTACCCGAACGAAGGCCACGGGTTCATGAAACGCGAGGACCAGATCGATGCGATCCGACGTACGATCGAGTGGTTCGATCGATATTTGAAAAAGCAGAGTTGATCCGTCGCGACCGCGGCAGTTTATCAATTTATGGCAACTCTAGATCCAATTGCGCGCGCAAACGAAGCAGAGAGAATCCGAGTGGCTGCGGCGGCCGCGGAACGAGTGGTTTCCCATCACCCAACCAACGGAGACGAAGCGCGGTACCCAGGCAAGTGGGGCAACTACTCGAAGGGTTTGGCCCACGATTCGAGGGGCGATGTGGTTCTTGCGTCGTATGACAGCCTCATTCACGCGCTGCTCACCGGGCTGCCCGCCGATTTCGAAAATATTCAACTCGGCGGCAACGTTCCTCTGGTTGATCCTCAATCCGGGTTGGCTTACGACCTGCAGGGTGCGGATTGTCAATCGCTGACGATGAAAGCGCCGCCCGCACTGGCCAGCGCTGAACGCGGTGGCGAAGCGGTGGAGGATTACTGGATGGCGGTGCTGCGAGATGTGCCGTTCACGCATTACGATTCGCACCCGTTGGCCCAGGCTGCCATAGACGACCTGAACAAGCTTTCCGATTTTCGGGGGCCAAAGGAAAGTGGGCAGGTCACGGCGCAGACGCTGTTTCGCGGATTTACGCCGGGCGATCTGATTGGGCCGTACGTTTCGCAATTCCTGGTTTTGCCATTCGATTTCGGCGCGCTCCATGTGGACCAGCAGTTCCAGACGTTCCTGCCCGTGACGGAAGGCGGAAAGGATTACCTGACCGGTTTCGGCGCATGGCTAGCGGTACAGAACGGGCAAGCGACCGACCCGAGCTCGTTGCGCGGCTTGCCTTTCGGCAGCAATCAATTCGGCAAGCGGCTGTATCTGCACGATGGAAGAGGGATCGCGGCTTACGTCCACGTCGACGTGTTGTTTGAGGCGTACTTCAACGCCTGTCTGATCGCGATCGATCAAGGGGCGCCCTTCAATCCCGGGAACCCATATAACAGCACGCCGAAAGAGGAGGGATTCGGCACGTTCGGCACGCCGTATGCGAAGACGCAGGTGGCCACGGTCGCCAGTCCGGCACTCAAGGCGGTCTGGTATCAGAAATGGTTCGTGCATCGCGTGTTGCGTCCGGAAGCATATGGAGGGCTGGTACAAAAGACGATGGCGGGGGCGAGCGATCCGAATCACTTCGCATACCCGGTGCATGCGGACGTGCTGAACTCGGATGCAGTCGCGCGCATCGCGAGCGCCAACGGGACCAACCTGTTGCCGCAGGCGTTCCCGGAAGGATGTCCGTGGCATCCGTC
>JAVKSW010000684.1:0-1502 GCA_039583505.1 Bryobacteraceae bacterium
GGGACGCGAATGACGGAGCCGTCGATCAGAGATTGGCCACCCGTGTAGATGATCCAGCCTGCAGTGGGCTCGCCGACTACTTTGCCGAGCTTTAACGAACGGTAGCCTTCGGTGAAATCTTCGGCATCCGACAGCGAGCCCTGATTCGTGACCAGCACCGTCGGAAGGCCGAGAGCGCGTTGTCCCAGAAAAGGCCGTGCCGGCGACGGGCTGCCGCCGCGCGGCGTCATAATGAGATAGTTCTTGCGCGTAAACACGTCCAGCGCGTATTCATTAACGAACCCGCCATTGTTGTCGCGAACGTCGATGACCACGCCTTTTTTGGTTTGATTCTGCACGTCCAGATCGATATACAGCTGGGTCAAGGATTGCGACGACATGTCCGCCAGATGTACGTAGCCAAGCTTGCCTCCGCTGATCCGTTCCACATACGCCCGATTTGCTTCCACCCAGGAGCGATAGAGAAGACCTTTCTCGGTGGAGAGAGACACGGGACGGACGATGGCTTCTCGTTTTTGAGCGGGATGCCCGGCCGCTCCGATCTCCAGCACAACGCGGCGATCGACTTTGTCTTCGAGCAGCGAATCCAAATTCGTTTGCGGCCCGACAGCCGTGCCGTCGACGGAAACCAATGTTTCTCCAACCTTGATCGTGCCTTCGAGCGACGCAGGGCCAAGCGGAATTATTTCGCGAATGACCAGTCCCTGGCCGGCTTCGTAAAGCTCACGTGTAAAGCGCAGACCTAATCGACCTACCGGAGTCACTGCGGGCGAGAACGGAGAGGGCGGCGATGGTGAAGATGGATTCTGACTGCGCGGTGCGGCGTTTATGCCGGAATGCGAAGAGTTAAGCTCGCCGATCATTAGGTTGATCACGCGCCGCATCTCGTCCGGAGTGCGGCTTCCGGCAACGTATGGCTCATAAACATCGTGAAGATGGCGCCAGTTTTGGCCGTGAAATTCGGGATCGTAAAAACGCTTGTTCAATACCGCCCAGCCTTGCTCGAACGCCGCCGTCTTGTCTGCATCGAAGTCGATCTCGAGATCCGCCGTGACATGGATGGGCTTGGGAGTGTGCGTATCTAGCGGGAGCGAAATGACGTGACCCCCGTCCAGATAATAGAGTTGCTTGGAATCGGGCGTGAATTGATAATGGCCCTTCGGCGTCGCCGTCGAAGTGAGCTGATGTGCGGAGGGCGGTGTTGCGGATAGCTCGTCGAGTGTGTACGAATACAGGTTGCGCTGATTGCCGGTGGCCGCAAGGAACACCAGTGTCTTGCCATCGGGGCTGATGATCGGCTCGCCTGAATCGAAGCCGAGCGGCACAAACGTCAGGCGTTCACGAATCCCGTCGAAGACTACGCGTGTCGGCTCGGGTTTTTTCGTGACGGACTTGTCGTTCCCGGCTGTAATGGCAGCGGCCGTACTATCGGCCCCGGGTCGCGGCGCGTCGGCGGGCTTGTCTTGCGGCTTGCCCGGCTGTTTCGCCGGAGTGTGATCCGG
>JAVKSW010000685.1:0-1500 GCA_039583505.1 Bryobacteraceae bacterium
ATCTTGCGGTCGTCCAGATAATTGTCGGTGTACGGATAGAGCATGCTGTAGGCGAAGATCGCGGGCGTTAACCGCATATCCACGCCGAGCAGCAGTTGTAACCCGCAAGCCGTCCACGCGTTTCGGCATGCCTGTAGGATGTCGGCGAGGCTCACGCGTGAATCAAGCGTTCGGGCCCAACGCGCCAGATCGATACCAACGCGCGAGAAGCCTTCCCGCAATAGCGACTCGATATAACCATTCTTGAGATCCAGCGAGCAGGTCGCCAGCTCCACCGTAAGGGTCGTTATGCGTGCGAGCACCTCATCGGCAGGCAGTCGCGCTCGCGCGGCATTCCGGAGTTCCGCGTCTATGCGATCGACTGTCCGATCAAGCAACAACTCGCGTTCCTGTTGCTCATCTTCGCTGTATTGACGGCCGAGTGATGGAAATTCCCGGCTGCTCGCATTCCAAAGCTCGATCGAGTCGTGCGCCAGCGCAGCAATCTCTGGAAAGGACATAAAGCAGGCTATTCGAGAGAACGACTAGTTGTGAGGACGAGGATTGCCGCAGTCGGGGAAATTGTCCCAGGCCAGCCGCCCCGTCCAGCCGAGTTCCCGCAGTCCTTCCTGAGATGACCAGTATGCGTCTGCCATCCACTCCTTCACTACGCCGAAATCGGAATGGAGTGGACCGCTGCCGTTTGAAGCAGCGGTCAAAATGGTGTCTTGCTGCCCGGGCTCGAGTTGCCGAAACAGCTTCTGATACCGGCTCTGCGCCTCCGCGTCAAAGGCGGCCAGTGCACTGAGAAGCTCTGTTCTGCTCTTCTCGGATTCAATCAGCATCATGGCGTCAATCAGCCGGTTGCACGAGGCTTCTCGACTGCCCGGGATGATGAGGTCACCCAGGACTACCAGAGTTTCGTTCTGTTCGGCGCTGAAAAACTGCGCCTGCTCCCGAGCAAAGAGGGCGGGCGCCAGAACACCCAAACCTGCCGTGCCTTGCACGACGCGCAACATCCAATCGCGTCGGCTGAGAGCGGCGTTAGGCGTGACGTCCAAACCAACAACATATCATCGGACTAATGGCCACAAAATACGACGTGATCGTGGTTGGATCGGGTGCCTCGGGTGGTTGGGCGGCCAAAGTGCTTTCCGAAAGCGGGCTGCAGGTGCTGGTGCTCGACTGCGGCCGGCCCCAGAAGGACTCGAATTTCACGGAACACGTACCGGTATTTCATCTGAAGTACCGGAATTTAAAGTTCCGCGAACCGGTCGCTCCCATCATCCGGCAAACGCGTCCGATTCAAGGTCAATGTTACGCATGCACGGAGTGGAATTACGAATGGTTCGCCAACGATCACGAGGAACCATACACGACCGCGGAGAACATGCCCTACAGCTATTTCGGCCGGCTGCGCGTCGTCGGGGGGCGCACCAATGTTTGGGGCCGCCTGTGTTTCCGACTGAGCGATCTCGATTTCAAAGCAGCTTCGCATGACGGCTTTGGAGAAGATTGGCC